>JACQOK010000376.1 GCA_016202565.1 Betaproteobacteria bacterium
CAGTCGCTCGGCTGCACCGCGACCAAAGGCAGCACCGTGATCGGCAGCAGCATGAAGCAGCCGGCGCGCTTCGCGGCGTTTGCCAACGGCATCGCGATCCACGCCGACGATTACGATGACACCCAGCTCGCGGTGGCCAGGGACCGCGTCTACGGGCTGCTCACGCACCCCACCGCGCCGGCGCTGCCGCCGGTGCTGGCGCTCGGCGAGCTGGCCAACCGTCCGGGAGCGGACGTGCTGACCGCCTACCAGATCGCGGTCGAAGTCGAGACCAAAGTCGCTGAAGCGATCAATCCGCGCCACTACGATCACGGCTTTCACTCGACGGCGACGATCGGCACCATCGGCGCCACCGCCGGCGCCGCAAGACTGCTCGGCCTCGACGTCGAGCAGACGCAGCGCGCGCTTGGCATCGGCGCGAGCCAGGCGGCGGGCCTCAGGGAAAATTTCGGCACCATGACCAAGCCGTTTCATCCCGGGCGCTCGTGCGAGAGCGGCGTGGTGGCGGCGGAATTCGCCAAGCTCGGCTGGACCGCAACGCCGTTCGTGCTCGAAGCGAACCGCGGTTTTTTCCAGGCTGCCGGCGGCGGCTATGACCTGGCGGCGATCAAAAACAAGCTCGGCAAGCCGTGGACGTTCACTTTTCCGGGTGTGTCGATCAAACCGCATCCTTCGGGCTCGCTCACCCATCCCGGCATGGGAAAGATGCTGGACCTCATCCGCGAGCACGACATCCGGCCCGAACAGGTGCTCAAGGTCAGGGTCGGCACCAACCGCCACATGCCGAACGCGCTCATCCATCATCGGCCGAAGAACGAACTGCAGGCGAAATTCAGCATGGAGTTCTGCATGGCGATCCTGCTGCTCGAAAGAAAAGCGGGACTCGCGGAATTCACCGACCAGGTGGTCAACCGCCCCGACGTGCAGAAGATGATCGAGCGGATCGAGTTCGGCGTGCATCCCGAAGCGGAGGCCGCCGGCTACGAGAAGATGACCACCATCATCGACATCGAGTTGACCGACGGCCGGAAAATCAGCGGTCGCGCCGATTTCGGCAAGGGCAGCCCCGCCAACCCGATGAGCGATCAGGAACTCGCCGACAAGTTCCGCGAATGCGCGGCGTGGGGGAAACTGTCCAGGGAGAGCGCCGAAAAGGTAATAGATCTCGTTTTCGGGCTCGAGAAGATGAAAAGCATTCGCGAACTCACGCGGCTGCTCGCGGCGGGGGCACGAGCCGCACGGAAGAAAACCGCGGTCGTGCGAAAACGGCGGAAATAACGGGAACTGACATGAGTGCACGACTTCCAACGATCGGTCTGATGCTCGGCGATGTCACCGGCATCGGTCCGGAAATCTGCGCCAAGCTGCTTGCTGCCGGCGCCGTGAGAAAAGATGCGCAGCTCGCCGTGATCGGCGATGCGCGCGTGCTCGAACTCGGCGCGCGCGATGCCGGAGTCGAATTGGCATGGCGCCGCTACGAGACGCTTGAAGCGATCGACTGGTCGCGCGCGGGAGTCCCGCTCATCGATCTCGGCAACGTCGATCCCGCGCAGTTCAAGCGTGGCGCGGCATCCGCCGAGTCGGGCCGGCTCACCGGCGAGACGCTCAAGCACATGATCGATCTCGCGCTCGCGGGGCATCTCGACGGCATCTGCTTCGCGCCGCTCAACAAAGGGGCGCTGCATCAGGGCGGCTGGAAGTTCCAGGACGAACACCAGATGTTCGCGCAGCTCACCGGTCACCACGGTTTCTTCGGCGAGATGAACGTGATCAAGGAGTTCAGCACCTTTCGCGTAACCTCGCACGTCGCGCTGCGCGAGGCGGTCAACATGATCACCCCGGAGCGCATCACGGCAGCGATCTCGCTTGCCCACGACACGCTGCGCGCGGCCGGGCAGCGGGCGCCGCGCATCGCGGTCGCCGCGCTCAACCCGCACGGCGGCGAGGGCGGACTCTTCGGCGATGAGGAAATCCGCGTCATCCGGCCGACGGTGGAGAAAATGCGCGCTGGAGGGATCGCCTGCGACGGGCCGATTCCCTCCGATACGATTTTCCACAAGGCGCTGCGCGGCGAATACGACGGCGTGGTGGTGATGTACCACGATCAGGGACAGATCGCGACCAAGCTGCTCGGCTTCAACAAGGGCGTCACCGTGACTGCCGGACTCAAGACTGTGTTCACCACTCCGGCTCACGGCACGGCGTTCGATATCGTGGGACAGGGCAAGGCGGATCCCGGCGCGTTGGAACACGCGTTGCGGCTGGCGGCCCGGCTCGCCGCAGCGCGCCTGCATTGAACTCCGCGCGTCGGCGAACAAATTCGCCGCGCGCGGTCTTGTATAATCCATCGTATTCCCCTACGAGGAGAGAACAATGACACAACGTAAATCGCTTCCTTCATTTCTGGGCGCTATCGTGATCGGCGCGCTGTCGCTGAGTGCTCCACTGTCGGCTGCGGCGGCCGATTACCCGACCAAGCCCATACGCCTCGTCATCGGGTTCGCACCGGGCGGCGGCACGGACACCACCGCGCGCGCGCTCAGCGCCAAGCTCACGGCGGCCCTCGGCCAGCAGGTGGTCGTGGATAACCGCCCGGGATTTTCCGGCACGATCGCCGCGGACATCGTGGCCAAAGGCACACCGGACGGCCACACGGTGCTGCTGGGAACGATCGCGCTGGTGGTTAATCCCAGCCTGACCGACAAGATGCCGTTCGACACACTGAAGGACCTCGCTCCGGTAACACGCGCAGCGGATTCGACGAACATACTCGTGCTCCATCCGTCCGTCGCCGCGAAATCGGTGAAGGAACTCATCGCGCTCGCCAAGACCAAGCCGCTGAACGCCGGTTCTTCGGGCATCGGCGGCGCCGGACATCTGGCGGTGGAACTCTTCAACCTGCAGGCCGGCACGAAAATCACCCACGTCCCGTACAAGGGTGGCGGGCCCGCGATCGTGGACCTTCTCGCCGGCAACATCCACCTCATCTTCGCGACCGCGGCCAGCTCTATCGGCCATATCAAGGCGGGCAGGATCAAGCCGCTTGCCGTGACCACCACGAAACGTTCCGCGCTCGTGCCGGACCTGCCGACCGTCGCGGAAGCGGGCCTGCCCGGCTTTGAGGCGAACAACTGGAACGGCTTTCTGGTACCGGCCAAAACGCCGCGGCCCATCATCAACCGGCTCAACAAGGAACTGGCGGCCGCGCTCACGCTGCCCGACATCAAGGAATTCCTGTTCAAGCAGGGACTCGACGCTGCTCCCGGAACGCCGGAAGAGTTCGGCGCCTACATGAAGTCCGAAATGGCCAAGTGGGCGAAGGTGATCAAGGCGGCGGGCATCAAGATGAACTGATTCCGCTTTGCTATTCGATCATCAAGACAGGCTGCATCAAGAAGCCCTGCACCGTTCGCCCCGAGCGTAAGAGCGAAGCGGTGAAGTCGAGGGATGCACTGTGCAACGGCGCCGTTCGTCTCTCGACTTCATTGCTTTACGCTCGAGACGAACGTAGTTGTGAAATGCACTCATAGAATCGAGGTAGGCATGAACGTGCGGCAGTTGTTCTTCCGTACCCTGGCAGTCTTGTTCGCGACGGTGTTGCCGGCGGCTGCGGGCCACGCCCAGGATCCTTCGACAGGCTCAGGACAGGCCACCTCGACAAGCTCGGGACAGGCTTATCCCACGAAGCCGGTGCGCATCATCGTCGGCTTCCCGCCCGGCGGCGCGACCGATCTCGTCATGCGCCTGATGGCGCCCAAATACGCCGACATCTTCAAACAGCAGTTCATCGTCGACAACCGGCCCGGCGCGAACGGGGTCATCGCGACCGATCTCGCGGCCAAGGCGGCGCCCGACGGCCACACCATCCATCTCGCCACCATCGGCACCCTGGTGATCAGTCCCGCCATCACCAAGGTGCCGTACGATCCGTTCAAGGATCTTGCGCCGATGTCGCAAGTGGTCGCGCTGCAGAATATTTTCATCGTCCACCCGAGTCTGCCGGCGAAAACGCTGAAGGACTTGATCGCGCTCGCGAAATCGAAGCCCGGAAAGTTCAACTACGCGACCTCGGGTTCGGGCAGCCCCGGGCATCTTGCAACCGAACTTTTCAAGAGCATGACCAAGGTCGACATCGTGCACGTGCCGTACAAGGG
>JACQOK010000360.1 GCA_016202565.1 Betaproteobacteria bacterium
TCACGCCGATTTTCGTGATTGCGCGCACCAGCGGCTGGGCGGCGCATGTCATCGAGCAGCGCATCGACAACAAGATCATCCGCCCCACCGCGGTCTATACCGGTCCGGAGAATCGCAAGTTCGTCCCGCTCGCCCAGCGCGATAAATTCTCTAAAAGAAAATAATCATTCGCCGCCGATAAACGCCGATGAACGCGGATAAGAATCGTTTAAAAACAAGCCACAGAGGAGACTTCACAGAGAAAGCAAAATACGGCAATGCCGGTTGTCCTCGGCCCTCTGTGTTCTCTGTGCTCTCTGTGGCTAATGCCTTTTGGTTTCGACTTTCCTAGGAAACTATCGTGTCATCGCACATTTCAAACGTCCGTCCCAAGGCCGACAAAGTCATAGTCGACATCGCCGACTATGTCACGCGCTATCAGGTAAAGAGCCGCGAAGCCCACAACACGGCGCGGCTGTGTCTCATGGACACCCTGGGCTGCGGGCTGGAGGCGCTCTCCTACCCCGCCTGCACCAAGCTCATGGGCCCGATCGTGCCCGGCATAGTGGTGCCGAACGGCGCCAGGGTCCCCGGCACATCGTTCCAGCTCGACCCGGTGAGCGCGGCGTTCAATATCGGCTGCATGATCCGCTGGCTGGATTTCAACGATACGTGGCTTGCCGCCGAATGGGGCCATCCGTCGGATAACCTCGGGGGCGTTCTCGCCGCCGCCGACTGGGCCTCGCGCAACGCGGTTGCCGCCGGCCGAAAGCCGCTCGTCATGCGCGATGTGCTGACCGGAATGATCAAGGCGCACGAGATCCAGGGCGTGATCGCGCTGGAAAACAGTTTCAACCGCGTGGGGCTCGATCACGTGGTGCTGGTGAAAGTCGCTTCCACTGCCGTCGTCACGCAGATGCTGGGCGGCACGCACGAAGAAGTCGTCAACGCGGTGTCGAACGCGTGGATCGACGGCCAGTCGCTCCGGACTTACCGCCACGCGCCCAACACGGGTTCGCGCAAGTCATGGGCGGCGGGGGACGCGACCAGCCGCGCGGTGCGGCTCGCGCTGATGGCGTTGAAGGGCGAGATGGGCTACCCTTCCGCGCTCAGCGCCAGGACCTGGGGCTTCTACGACGTGCTGTTCAAGGGAAAACCCTTCAGGTTCAAGCGCCCCTACGGCTCCTACGTCATGGAAAACGTGCTGTTCAAGATTTCCTTCCCCGCGGAGTTACATGCCCAGACCGCGGTCGAGTGTGCGGTCAAGCTCCATCCCGAAGTGAAAGACCGCCTCGACGCGATCAAGAAAATCGTCATCACGACGCACGAATCGGCGATCCGGATCATCGACAAGAAGGGCCCGCTGCACAATCCCGCCGACCGCGACCACTGCATCCAGTACATGACCGCGATCGGCCTCATGAAAGGCAATCTCACCGCCCCCGACTATGAGGATGACGTCGCCTCGGACCCGCGCGTCGATCAACTGCGCGCCAGGACGGTCTGCATCGAGAAGAAGCAATGGAGCCGCGACTATCTGGATCCCGAAAAACGCTCGATCGCCAACGCCGTGCAGGTTCTTTTCAAGGACGGAACCAGCACGGCCGACGTGGCGGTCGAATATCCCGTCGGGCACCGGCGCCGCCGCAAGGAAGGCGTGCCGCTGCTCGAGGCCAAGTTCCGGACCAACCTTGCGCGCCGTTTCCCCGAGAAACAGCGCCAGGCCATTCTGGCGCTCTGTCTTGATCAGGAGCGGCTGGAAGCGACGCCGGTGAATGAATTTGTGGACTTGTTCACCATCTAACTGAAAGTGTTTCAATTCGCGCAGATGTCTTTTCGCCACCTCCAGACGGACGTGCCGCGCAAACGCGGCACGCCGCTGAGGGCTGATGAACGACCGGGGTTTCGGTTGATCGCTATCAGAATGCTGTTTTTTCTTGCTGCGCTGGCCGTCGCTCTCCCGGCGCAGGCAGCAGGGACGCGCGATCCCGAGCAGTATTTCTTCAACCCCAATACCGGCGATCTCAAGGCCGAGATGGCCGACGCCAGGAACGGCGGCAAGAAGGCGATCCTGCTGATGTTCGAGCAGGAAGGCTGTCCCGGCTGCATCTACATGAAGCGCAACGTGCTCAACCGCATCGACGTGCAGAAGTTCTACCGGGACAAGTTCCTCAACTTCTCGGTGGACATATTCGGCGCGGTGCCGATCAAGGACTTCGCCGGCCGCGACTTTACGGAGAAGAGCTATGCACAGTCGCTGCACGTGACCGGCACGCCGACCTTCGCGTTCTACGATCTCGAAGGCAACGAAATCGTCCGTATCGTCGGCCCGGTCAAGGACGCGGCCGAGTTCCTGCTGCTCGGCGAATTCATCGCGAGCGGCGCCTACAAGTCGAGCAAATTTGCCGAGTACAAGTCTAAGCGGAAGAAAAGAGGAAGCTGAACGTGCCCCATAATCTCTTCAATTCGCTCAGGGAATTCAAACTCGCTTCCGGCCGCAGCGGAAAATACCACGCGCTCGCTGCGCTGGAGGCCGCCGGCCTGGGCAAGGTTTCGCGCCTGCCCTGTTCGCTGCGCATCGTGCTCGAGTCGGTGTTGAGAAACTGTGACGGCAGGCGCGTCACCGACGAACATGTCAGGAACCTTGCCGGATGGCAGCCCAACGCGCCGCGCACCACCGAGATTCCCTTCGTGCTCGCGCGCATCCTGCTCCAGGACCTGGCGGGATTTCCTGCGATCAATGATTTCGCCGCCATGCGCGCCACCGCGCAGCGCCTGGGCGCCGATCCCGGGCACATCGAACCGCTCGTTCCGGTGGATCTCGTCGTCGACCACTCGGTCGAGGTCGACGTCCACGGCGCAGCGGATGCCGTTCAGCGCAACATGGAAATCGAATTCAAGCGCAACGGCGAGCGCTACGCGTTCCTCAAGTGGGGCAAGCAGGCATTCTCCCGCATCCGCATCGTGCCACCCGGCAACGGCATCGTGCATCAGGTGAATCTCGAGTACCTGGCGCGCGGGGTGTGGGAAAAGGACGGCGTCTATTATCCCGATACCCTGGTCGGCACCGACTCGCACACGACCATGGTCAACGGCATCGGCGTGGTCGGCTGGGGCGTGGGCGGCATCGAGGCCGAGGCCGGCATGCTCGGACAGCCGATCTATTTCCTCACCCCTGATGTGATCGGCGTGCACATGACGGGCAAACTGCGAGAAGGCGTCACCGCGACCGATCTCGTGCTCACCGTCACCGAAATGCTACGGAAGGCCAAAGTGGTCGGCAAGTTCGTCGAGTACTTCGGCGAAGGCGCGGCATCGCTCGGCGCCACCGACCGCGCGGTGGTCGCCAACATGGCGCCCGATTACGGCGCCACCATCGGTTACTTCGGGGTCGACGAGAAGACCATCGATTACTTCCGCATGACCGGCCGCGATCCCGAGCTGGTCGACGCCATCGAAAGCTACTACCGCGCGCAGGCGATGTTCGGCATTCCGCGCAAAGGTGAGATCGATTACACGCAGGTGCTCGAACTCGATCTCGCCTCGGTCGTGCCGAGCGTAGCCGGGCCCAAGCGTCCCCAGGACCGCATCGACTTGCCGGACATCAAGGCGCGCTTCGCCGAACTCTTCGCCCAACCGGTCGCCGAGGGCGGTTACGGCAAGGCGGGAAACGGTCTCGGCAAACGTGTTGCCACGACGCACGCCGGCGGCGATGTGGGTCACGGCGACGTGCTAATCGCCGCCATCACTTCCTGCACCAACACCTCGAATCCCAATGCGCTGCTCGCCGCCGGGCTGCTCGCACGGAAGGCGGCGGAAAAAGGTCTGCGGCCGAACCCCCGCGTCAAGACTTCGCTCGCGCCGGGATCGAAGGTCGTCACCGCCTACCTGCGCGATGCGGGGCTGCTGCCCTACCTCGAGCAACTCGGCTTTCACGTCGTCGCCTACGGCTGCACCACCTGCATGGGCAACGCCGGGCCGCTCGATGCCGCGCTCGAGGAGGCGGTGGTCAAGAACGATCTCATCGCCTGTGCGGTGCTTTCCGGCAATCGCAACTTCGAAGCGCGCGTGCACCAGAGCCTCAAGGCCAATTTCCTGATGAGCCCGCCGCTGGTCGTCGCCTTCGCGCTCGCCGGATCGGTTCTGATCGACATGGCACGCGATCCGATCGCCACCGGCAACGATGGCAAACCCGTCTTCCTGAAGGACATCTGGCCGAGCGACGCCGAAATCGCGGGCGCCCTCCGGTTCGCCAACAATGCCCAGAATTTCCGCCGGGAATATGGCGATCTGTCGGGCGCGAAGCAGCTATGGGACGCGATTCCCGACAGCAAGGGCGCGGTGTTCCAATGGCAGCCCCAATCGACCTACATCCTGGAGCCGCCGTTCTTTGAAGGCTTCGCCATGCAGCCGGGCAAAGTGGCTGATGTCACCGGCGCACGGGCGTTGGGCATCTACGGCGATTCGCTTACCACCGATCACATCAGCCCGGTGGCCCCGATCAGAGCCAATACGCCCGCCGGACAATGGCTCACGCAGCACAATGCGACCGAGATGAATACGTTCGGCGCGCGCCGCTGTAACCATGAAGTCATGGTACGCGGCGCCTTCGCCAACGTGCGCATCAAAAACCTCATGGCGCAGGGCACCGAGGGCGGGGTCACCCTGCATCAGCCGAGCGGCGAGAAGCTCTCGATCTTCGAGGCGGCCACGCGCTACCGGAAAGAAGGCGTGCCGCTCGTCGTGTTCGCCGGGGAGGAATATGGCACAGGGTCATCGCGCGACTGGGCAGCGAAAGGGCCGCAGATGCTGGGCATCAAGGCGGTGATCGCGCGCGGTTTCGAGCGGATCCACCGCACCAACCTGATTGGCATGGGCATCCTCCCCTGCCAGTTCAAAGGCACCGACAGCGTGGCGTCACTCCGGATCGACGGCAGCGAGCGCTTCGATCTAACCGGCGTCGATAGCGATCTGAAGCCCATTCAGGACGTGACTCTTGTCGTTCGTCGCCGGGACGGGAGGACGCAAAACGTCACGCTGACGCTGCGCGTGGACACGCCGATCGAGGCCGAATATTTGAGGCACGGCGGGATACTGCCCTACGTGCTGCGCGAGATCATCGCCCAGGCGGCGTAATTACATATACTGTCGTCCCCGTGAAAACGGGGACCCATGCGGGCGGATCCACTCGCGATGACGCACCCTATGGATTCCCTCCTTCGAGGGAATGACACTGTGTGCTGCCGGTATCCGAGGTTCGCTATCGGCCTCAACCCGAGCGGACGGCGTCATCCGGGCGCAATGTGGTCTCGTGGTTGCGCGGCGATTTCCTGCGGGGCTGCGAACGGCCGGCCGCTAGCTCACGAACTTGCACTGAGACGCGGCGGTGCGCGTATCCATGTTGCGGCCGCGGTTGATGTGATCGTCGATTTCGGCCGCGCAGCCCATCATGCGGCCGTAAAGGAAGATCGTGAAGGCCGCGACCTCAAGATCGTGTTCGGAGAACGCGCCGCTGCGATAGCGCGGCCACAGCATCTTGAGCAGCAGCGCGCCGATCACGGCGTCGATATTCACGCAGAAGACGTTGCGCGTGACGCCCTCCTCGAACAGCGCCCGCGCCAGCGCGTGATAGTACTCGTGGAACGCGTTGTACTCGCCGCGTTCCCTGAAGAGTTCCTGAAGGAACACCTCGCGCGGATCCCGGTTGACCGGCTTGTCGCGGAACACCGGGTGATTCAGGCCGGGAATCGCCCGCCGTTCGCCACCCGCTTCCCTGAGCGCCGCTTTTTCGTTGCCATACTCGACGGCGAAGCGACGGGCCATAACCGCCAGATCGAGCCCGTGCTTCGGGTTCGCCGGATCAGCGAGGCCCGTATCCCGGAACTGCTCGACCAGAAATGTGATGCCTTCATATCCCGCCCCGCCATGGGAGTATCCGCTGTGGGTGAGAAAACCCACCATCGCCTTGTTGATCTGCACACGTTCCGGGCTCTGCGGGCCGTCGGCCGATACCGCGCCTTTTGCGCCCTGGGCTGATATGGACCCCACGCCGTTGGAGATCAGCAACCCCACGAGCACCTGGAACGCGAAGAGCCGCTCGGGATTGGCGCGCTCGCCCATCAGCGTCAAATAGGCCAGGTCCGTGGCGGACCAGGACCCGAGAATCTCCTGGTTCGGAATACCGCAGAAACGCCCGGCCTCATGCCGTGCGCCGCTCACTGAAGCCCCGATCAGGGTCGCGTAGAGCCGCAGAAACCAGGGCAGATTGCGCGCGGTTTCGCGCGAGATGCGCTTGCGCATGAGCGGCCCCCACGCGATGGTGGTGGCAATGGCCGCCAGCACCGCATCGCGGCTCACGTGGTCGCCCAGGCCGCGCACGAAATTCAGGAACAGCGACTTCGCTTCCCGCTCCTGCACCGCCTTGACCATCGCTTGGGCTTTGGGATCGCGACTGTCGGCCATGAAACGCGCGCGCGCGGCGTCGCTTACCACGATCTTGCGCAAGTCGAACGACTCGTCCCTCGCGTCCAGGAGTCCGGAATGGGCGAAGAGATCGATCAGCGTGTCGGCCGCTCGGCGGGCGGCGTCGATTCGCCCCGGACCGAGAATGCTCGCGGCAGCGGAGAGTACCGCGTTGGGCGCATTGCCGGCCGCGCGTGAGGCGTCGGCCGCAGCGAGCATCGGATCGCCGTGAAGGTTCACTTCGGCGCCGATCACGACATTGATCATGGCGTTGTCATTGGCGCCGTTGTGCTCACGCATCAGCGCCTGGCACAGGTTCGATTCGAGCGGCTGGCGGGCGCATTCCAGTATCGATATCCCATGCTGGCGCGTGATCTGGGTATGCGCATCCATGATCGACACGCCGGAGCAGTCCTTCATGGACTGGCGCGGGAAGACGCGTCCGATTTGCTGCTGGAGCTGCGCGATCTGCGCGTTGTATGGCGCGATCGCTTCGACCACCGGCAGCTTGATCTCGGCAGGCAGGTCCAGTCCCTGGTCGTTGGCGAACCAGGGTTTGAGGTCGAGACTGCCGCGGGGATCGAAATCCAGATTGATGCCGTTCAGCGCCATCACTTTGGTGAGCGCCAGGGGGATGTGCGCGATATTGGTCACCACCGCCCCCTTGGCCGAGCAGGCGGGATTCTCCGGGGTAAACAACGCGTTTACCCCGAAGCTCTCCATGAACCAGCGCTCCTTCGACTCGGCATCATCACCCGATCCCGCCAATGCGCCGGCATGTCCCACCGCGCGCGTGAGCTTCGCCTTCCAGCGCCCGACCACGCAGGCGACGATCGGCTTGGTGAACACAAGATCGCGCTCGTAATATCCGCCCGGCTCGCTGTACATCACGGCCGCCTTGCTGCGGCGGTCGTTCGACAGCGCGTACACGAATTCCGGCGCAGCGAAGTGAATGTAGACATCCTTGCCGCTGGAGACAAGGGTCGTGGTGCCCCAGCCCGCCGCAGCCAGATAGTTGGCGATGGTGTTGGTGAAGTTGCCGGAATTGGAGTAGATCGCGACCGAGCCCTTGAACAGCGACTCCTCCGGCGCGTCGCCTCCCAGCGGACCGCCGATGCGCACGTGGTTCCATGAATCGGCCACGCCCAGGCAGTTGGCGCCGAATACGTCGATTCCTCTCATCTGCGCGATGGCGCGGATCTCGCGCGCATCGTGCACCGAAATCTTTTCGGTGATGATGACGATCTTCCGCAGTTCGGGATTGACGCGCGCGAGCTCGGCGACGCCATCGCGGACTCCCGACGGCGGCAGGTAAACGACGCCGGTATTGAAGCGATGCCCGGCGTCCAGCCCTTCGCGCACGCTGTTGAAGACCGGAATGGGCCCAAGCTGCGACTCCAGCACCTGGCCGCGCCGTCCCGGGGACGTGCCGAACACCACGTTTCCGCCCGAGTAAGCGTGACTCACCGGCGTCACCTCGCTGGATTCGCCGCCGAGGATATTCAGGACGCACACCCGGTCATCGCGCGTGGCAACCTCGGCCAGCGAGGAGATGCCGACAAAGTACTTGAAAGGACCCACGCCCTTCGTATACATGGCTTAGCCTCCAGTCGCCGGGCTCGTGCCTGCGCGCGCGCCCGCTCCCAGGCGTTGCGCGAGTTGCTCCCGTCCTCCCGCCTTCATCCAGCGATTGATCGCCTGCGCGTAGTTGACGACTTCGCTCATGGCGGAGTCGAAACCGAAGAAGCGGTACGGCAGCGACAGCGCTTCCAGGGTATCCCGCAACGCGCCCATGCCGCGTATCAGGTTGGGTCCGCCGCGCCCGATCACCACGTAAAGCGGGGTCGGCCCGTGCCCGCCGAAATGCTCGCGCAGCGCGTCGGCCATGGCACGAAAGGTCGCCTCGATGTCGGTGTTGTTGGACTTTCCTCCGATGATGAACAGGACATTGCTTTGCGCGAGCCAGTACTTGAAGCAAATGCGCGCGACATCGCGCATCTTCTCGTACGGCGGGTTTCCGCCGAAGTCCGACGAGATGATCGCGTCGTCGCCCAAAGCCTGCGTCACCAGCGAATTGGCGCCGCCCCCGAAGGTCGGGGCAAGAATGGTGCCTTGCGAGTTGATCACGTAGACGTCGCTTTGGCCCTGGTAGGTGCGCAGCTGATTGATCTCCTGCTCGAAATCGGAATAATCTGCGGCGAACAGGTGATCGGGCAGCCCCAAACGCTGCCAGCGCGGGTCATCGCGGTCGAAACCGCACTTGAAGTCGCACGCGACCGGCACCAGCCGCCCGCCTTTGCCCGGCATCATGCGGATGGGATTGAGCTCGAGCGTCGTCATCCCGTAGTTGTGAAACAGCTCCCACAATTTGGGGAGGTTCTGCACCAGGGGCGAGATGATCTCCTTCGGCGCGCCGATGTCGGAAAGCGCGTTGGCGATGACAAAGGCCTTCAGCCCGGTGAGCGCCTCGAACGGAATTTCGGCGACCTGCTCTTTGGGCAATTCCTCTATCGCGATCCCGCCGCGATGGGTGAGCGTCATCGTCGGCGCGCGGAAGCGCGTGGAATCGGTGAGCGAGAAATAAACCTCGTGCTCGGCCGGCACCGCACCTTCGAAAGTCACCCCTTGCGCCTTCGCGGCGGTGTTCCCCACGCGATGCTCGACAAAATACAAGCGCTCTTTCTCGGCAAGCGCGGTCTTCAAGTCCCTGGCGCGCCCGATAAGGCCCGCTTTACCCTTCTTGCCCACACCCCCTTTGAAGACGGGTTTAACGAAAACCGAGCCGTGGCGCACGATCAGCGCTTTGATTTCGTCCTCGCTCGCCTCAGGACCCAGTACTTCGGCGGTCGGAAATTCCACGTAGCGGAGCAGTTTCGACCCGTATAGCATGCCGGTGAGCTGCATGGCCTGGGTTCCTCCTTTGAGGTACGGCTTTCGGAATGCTTCCGAGCGGAAGCGGAAAGACTATGATATCCGGCCGCATCTTTGTCAATTTGACTTGCGCTTGCGCTGCCGGTAGGTGCAGTTCGACAACAAGGGGGGGTTACGCGGCTCGAGCCGCTTTGCCCATGGCAGCGTTGACTGCGGGCATCACCTTTTCCGCCATAAGTTCCATCGAGCGGCGCGCAAGCCGCGGGTCGGCCCAGTCGTGGCCGCAGTAGAGCAAAGTCCCGAAGTCGCCCACCGTTTCGCAGAAGGAGAGCAGTTGATCGACGACGCTGTTGACGCTGCCGCAGATCACCAGCCGATCGAGCACGTAGTCGACCGTCACGGCCGAGTCGGCGAGTCCGAGATCGTGTTTGAAGATGTCGACGCTGCCGTGGGCGCGCCGCTTGGTGAGCAGGTTCCAGAAATAGAAGCCGTAGGGTCCTTCGACACTCCTGGCATAGCGCCGGGCCGTGGCATCGTCGTCCGCAACGAAAATGCTCTTGCACACGCGCCAGTCGCTGCGTACGGCCGTGCGTCCGCCCAACGCGCAGCCACGCTCGTACATCGGCCAGTGCGTCGCCACCCACGTCGGCTGCAGGAAATTTGCCGAAATCGGCGTCCACCCGCGCTGCGCCGCAGCCATCAGTCCTTTCGAATGAGGCACGACCACCGTCACCACGATCGGTGGATGCGGCTGCTGATAGGGTTTGACCATCACCCCCTGCCCCGCTTCCCGGATCAGCGTTTTCTCGGTGCTGATGTTCCAGAACTGCCCCTTCAGGTTATACGGCGCCTCGCCATTCCAGAGCGCAAGAATCTGATCGATCGCCTCGACGAACATTGCATTGCGGTCGCAGTCGAGATTTCCCAGTGCTTCCATATCCGAGCGCAGTCCTCCAGGACCGATGCCGAAGAGAAACCGCCCCTCCAGCATGTGATCGACCATCGCGACGTGCGCGGCGACCTGCGCCGGATGGTTGTTGGGCAGATTCACGGTGCCGCTGCCCAGTTTGATCTGCTTCGTCTCGTGCGCGAGGCTCGCGATGAAAGTAAGACACGACGGGATCGACTCGCACACGTCGGTCACGTGCTCGCCGATGAATGCTTCGCAGAAACCGAGCCGGTCGGCCAGCAGCACCGCCTCGCGATCCTCCTTGAGCGTCTGCGTGTAATTGCGCCCGGGCGGATGCATGGGCATGGTGAAGAAGCCAAGTTTCATATTTGTCCCTTAGAATTATTTTTATTATGGCATCAATATCCATGCCCGGCACGCTTGGAGAGACCCACTAAGGTCACGAGACCTGCAGCACTTGTTCTTAACGTAATCCGCTGGCTCTCGCCGAGCGTGCTTCTACGGATACTCGCTGGCGTGCTATGAGATAGGGGAAGGGGAGATTTGTGCTGCAAATGAGTTGTCACCCATTTGCACGAGGCTCAACAGGCGGTCTGTGCTTGTGGCTTCTCGCGTTCGGATTGGTCGTGCTTCGCTCGTCTCTCCGGGACATATCCCGAATTTCTTGACCGCCGCCGCTCGATGGCCGGCCACGAAAATCTTTCGTTGCTTAGCGCATCAAAATAGTCCGCCCAATTCATGTTTTCCGGGATTTGATCAGGAACTGTCATCGAATGCTCCCACACGCAGAATATGTTTTTGGACCAGCAAGATTTTCGTTACTGTAAAGCAGAGGGGCGGTCGTCTCAACAAAAAATGTTTTGCTGATCGCCGTACTTCGTGTGGTAGTGCCTGAGTCTTCATGCGCTGGATCGGCCCCGGGTCCTAGCGGCCTTGAGTGACTGCGTATAGCTGCGTCCGGGCGCATACCACTATAAGGTGGCATCGATATCGACGTTCATTCTTACCACTGCTCTTGTAACAACGGTCAAACGCGGGAAAGAGCGCAACGCCCGCATCAGCGTGTTCCGACCCCAGTTCTTGAGCAGGTCCTTGAACGCCTCGCGTACGACACTTTCGCGCTCAGTTCCCGACACCTTCTTCAGGAGATCGTGATGCGCGCGGTATTGCTGAATGAGAAGCTGGCTCATCTAGTTCTTTTGGACTATTCTCCGGGGAGCCTGGCCAGGCGATGGCAACTTTCCTCCCACCGGGTAAAATCTAACACAAAATGCCGCCGCTGGAGTCTTGAATGACCGTCGTCGCTAAATTCGAAATCCA
>JACQOK010000362.1 GCA_016202565.1 Betaproteobacteria bacterium
GCTGCGATGTCCGCGCCGATGCTGCCGGCGGCGCCCGGGCGATTGTCCACCACGATCTGCTGGCCCAGACGCTCGCCGAGTCGGGTGCCTACGATGCGGCCCATGGTGTCCGAGCCGCCACCCGCGGGGAATGGCACCATCATCCTGATCGGCTTCGTGGGATAACTCTGGGCAAGCGCCATGCCGATCGATCCAGGCACAGCAAATATCACCGCGAGGGCCACGCAGGCAAGGTTTCGGAAGCATGAATATAGTGTCATGGTGACTCCTCGGTTTTCCGGGTCGTGTTCTGGCATGCGCGCGGGAGCGGTTTGAACCCGATCATTTTGTCTCGTGTCCCGCCACCGCGCCGATCGCGGCGAAGAGACCGGATACGGTCTGCCGCGGAATATCACGTGTAATGAATACCAGGCGCGTGCTGCGGTCCTCACCCGGCCAATCCGCCAGTTCGAGCGGCGGATGAAAGAGGTGCTGCACGCCCTGCACCACCATCTGCCCTCGCCTGTCCTCGACGTTGACCAGGCCTTTCACGCGCAGCAGGTCGGGACCACGCAGCGCCGTCAGCACTTCAAGGCATTGCGTGAACGCCGCCCACGGCATGGGCTTCTCGAATCGCAGCACGAAGGTCTGCACACTCTCGTCATGTCGATGGTCGTCTCCGTCTTCGTGCGTGCCGACAGCCCCCAGCCAGCGCTCTACCTCCTCCAGCCGCGCACTGGTCCGGCGCAGGCCAACGTCGACCAGGAAAGAGAGCTCGATCTCCCCGTTCATGGCGATGCGCACGGGTGCGTTGGGATTGATCTCCCCCAGCCGTTCGCACACTGCGCCCAGCTGCTTTTCGGTGATGAGGTCGGTTTTCGTCATCACCAGCCGGTCCGCCAATGCGACCTGCTTGACGGGCTCTGAAAACTGATCGAGTTGGCCCGGTGCATTTACCGCATCCACCAGTGTCACCACGCAATCGAGCCGGTACAGCTCGAGCAGGAGCGTGTCGGTGATCAACGTTTGCATTACCGGCGCCGGGTCCGCAAGCCCCGTGGTCTCGATGACCACGCGGTCGAAGTCGATGATCTCGCCGTTGCGGCGTTTGATGAACAGCTCGCGCAGCGTCTCCTGCAGGTCGCCGCGCAGCACGCAGCACAGGCAGCCGTTGTTGAGCAGCATCATCTGCTCGGACGAGACCTCGACGAGATCGTTGTCGATGCCGATCTCGCCCAGTTCGTTGACGATCACGGCGACCCGGTTCATCTCCGGCTGCTTGAGCAGCCGATTGATGAGGGTGGTTTTGCCGCTCCCGAGGAATCCCGTGATGATGGAGACCGGGATCAGGCCCGCCAGCGCATCGCGGATGCTGGTGGGGCTTGCCTCTGTCAACATGTGCAGTAAGCAGTAAGTAAGCAGTAAGCCAGTAAGCAGTTAGCGGTTGGCAACTGGCAGTATAGCTTTGCGCGCCGCTTACCGCTAACCGCTTGCTGGTTATCGTTTACCGTCTCTAAAACGTCGGCTCCAGTGTGTAGAGGCCGCCGGTGAAGCGGTCCACGGTGTACACGATGCGATTCTCGTCCACCCACACGTCGTTGATCTGAGCCGACCCTTTTGGCGAGAGCTTGGGTGCGCCGGGCACGAAATAACCGATTTCGCGCGGCTGGTAGGGATTGGAGACGTCGTAGACGCGCATGCCGCCGTTGAAGAAGGTGCCGAACACGATGTTCTCCGAACGGAAAGAACACGGGCCCGGCAGATTCTCGTGGAGATTGTGCGCGCCAAAGCGGCCGCCGCGCTTGGTGAACACCTCGGCAGGCGGCAGCGGCAGCGTCGCCACCGGCACCAGGTTGGACTCGACGCGGGCATCCACCACCCAGCCGAGCTTGGGCCAGTCCTCCCCGTTGTCCTTGACGCACTCGTCGGTGATGATCAGGAATCCGCGCTCCAGCAGCGGCATCACCGTATGCGTGAAGCCGTTGTAGGGGGGCGAATATTGCAGGTGCCCCACCGGCCTGGGCCGCGCCTTGTCGCTGATGTCGAGAATCCAGGCGCCGCCGTCGATGTATCCGACGTAAGCGCGGTCCGGCCGCTGCGGGTACACGTTGGTATTGTGCGGGCGATAGCCGCCGTCGAACTTCGGGTGACGCGGCGGCGGCGGCGCGGCATCCCCCTTGCGCGTGCCGGGATACCACCAGCGGCCGACCTCGACCGGCTTCGACGGGTTGCGCACGTCGATGATCTGGTAGAACTGATCGTCTTTCTCATGGGTCGGCTCGAAATCGGGGGCGCCGGAGGTAAGGTGCACGTATTCGCCGTCCACGAACCACACGCAGTGCGCGCCGCGCGAGCACGGCCCGGAGGTGTCGAAGTGCGAAATGAGCTTCGGCTGTTCGGGCTTGCGGATATCGAACAGATCGAAGCCCGCCGGCTTCAGTCCCCATTTCTTGGTCTGGTAGGCGACCGCCATGATGTCGCCCACCACGTCGAGCGAGTTTGACCGCACTTCGGCATGCGGCAGGTCGGTCTGGACCACCATCTTCGGGTTGCGGGGGTCGGTCACGTCCACCGCCGTGAAGTTCTTGGGCGCGGACTCGTGCGCGAGCCACAGGATGCGGCGCCCGTCCTTCGTTTTCTGCATGTTGATGCCCTCGCCGATGCCGCCGAAGCCGGCGAGTTCGTGATGGGCGAGCAGTTTCATGTTGAGGGCGAGCGGCGTCGCCTGCCCGCCCGGCCGCAGAGATGCTTCGACTGCCATTTACCTTCCTTTCCTGGTTGTGCTGAGGAATTTGCCGGATGCCGCACCGGCAAATTCCTAAACAAAACCCGTTTCAAAAATAAGCGTCAAACGCGGCTTCAAGCTTCGCATTCCGGGCGGCTCCGGCGCAAGAAGTATATTTCCGCCACGTCTTTAGCGTGGATTTTCAGGGACATTTAAGGAGTTTGCCGGATGCTGCTCCGACAAACTCCTAGGGCTTGCCCTTCAAGCCCGCGCGTTTTCTCAAAACGGAATGGATCGCGGCCGTATCGTGCAGGGACCAGCCCTGCCTGAGCGCCGCGGCGTAATACGGGATGCTGCTGTCGAAGAGCGGCGTCGGGCATTTCAGCCGGCGCACGAACGCACGGATGATGTCGATGTCCTTCTGGTAGATCTTCGACTTCATGTGCGGCGGCAGGTAGCGCCCGCGCACCATCATCGGGCCGCGCACCTGGAACATGCGCGAGCTGCCCGCGCCGTCGGCGATAACCCGGTACAGCAGCCCGAGGTCGATGCCCGCCTTTTCTCCAACCACCATCGCCTCGGCGGTCGAGAGGTTGTGTATCGTCACCAGCAGGTTCGCAACGAACTTGAGCTTGGAGCCGATCCCGAACTCCCCGCAGTAATAGGTCGAGCGAGCGAAACCGTCGAATATCCTGCGGCAGCGGTTGAATGCACGGCGGTCTCCGCTCGCATAGACCGCGATGTCCTTGGCGGCCGCCTGGGCGCCGGTGCCGCTGATCGGGCAATCGAGCAGAACCACCCTCTGCCGCGCGAGGCGCCGGCGGATGCTCTCCTTGAGCTCCATCGTCATCGTGCTCGCCTCGATCACGATCGTGCCGGGACGGGCGCCCGCCGCGATGCCCTGTTTTCCGAAAAACGCTTCTTCCATTGCCGCGGGCGACGGCAGCGACGTGATGATGGTCCGCGTTCGCGCCGCGACCTCGGCGCAGGAGCGGACCGGTGTCCCGCCCGTCCGGGCGAGCGCCCTGGCCGCGGCCGTCGCGACATCGTAGCCTATGACATTGAAGCCCGCCGCCAGCAGGTGCTTCGCGAAAGCCCCGCCCATGATGCCGAGGCCCACCTGCCCGACAGCGCCTTTCGCGCGGCCGGTTCTACGCCCTTTTTGCCTCGATCCACGAATCACGATCCACGACCCACGGTCTTAATTGGGTTTCATATGAAGCCGGGCTTGCCCGGCTTCATCCGGCGTCATGTTGTCGATCCGGTTCTCCAGGTACGGCGTCGAACAGACCAGCACCTACCGCGCGAAAGGCGATTCTACCTGCAAGCGGCAGGCCATGCCGCGGGGAACATGGATGATGTCGCCA
>JACQOK010000363.1 GCA_016202565.1 Betaproteobacteria bacterium
ATATAAGGTTCTTCCGCGATCTCCGTGGCTATCGTCTCTATTTTGCTTGCCCGTCGGAACGTAAGCAGAAACCTCGGCAGGATCTGTCATTCCCGTGCAAACCCTGCCCTCGAATGCTTTAATCGGGGGCGGGAACGACACGCCGTATGGGTTCCCGATTACTCGGGAACGACATAGTTTGTCAGGCTATTCGGGTTCCCGCTGCACTAAAAGTTCAAGGAAGCGCGTGCCGGACCGGTGTGATGACGCCGCGCTGGCGCAGGTAGGCGATGACCTGATCGACGCAGGTTTCCAGCGGCGTCTCGCCGGTGGCGACGACGAGTTCCGGGTTCTCCGGGACCTCGTACGGGGAGGAAATGCCGGTGAATTCGGGGATCTCGCCCATTCTCGCGCGGCGGTAGAGCCCTTTGGTGTCGCGCTGCTCGCAGACTTCGATCGGGCAGCGGCAGTAGACTTCGATGAAATCCCCGTCGCCGGCGAGTTCGCGCACCTTGCGGCGATCTTTTGCGAAGGGCGAAATGAATGCGGTGAGCGCGATCACGCCCCCTTCCACGAACAACTTCACCATCTCGCCGATGCGGCGGATGTTCTCTTCCCGGTCGTGGGGGGAAAACCCGAGGTCGCCGCACAGGCCGTGGCGCACGTTGTCGCCGTCGAAGACGAAGGCGCGGCAGTTCAGTTCATACAGTCCTTCTTCCACCGCGTGGGCAAGCGTGGATTTGCCGGAACCGGACAGTCCCGTGAACCAGATGATGACGCTGCGGTGGCCGTTGAGCCGCTCGCGGTCTGCGCGCGTGACAGTGGCGTGATGCCAGACGGTGTTGCTGCCCTTTGTCAACTTCAATTTGCTTCGTCCGGGGGCCATTATCGTCGCGGGGGATGGTATTTTACAGCACGGGTCTCTGATTCATGCCGAAAATTATCCCGGTCACCCCTTCCCGCCACGCTTCGAGGCGCTGGCGGCGGTATGACTCCTACGCCTTCGCGGCCGATCGTGCCGTCGTCCCGCTGGTCGCAGCCGAACTGGCCAGGGCGGCGTTGGCGTTTCCCGTCGCCTTCATCCAGATGGGCAAAGGCTTTGTGCCGGTCGGGGTGCTCGGCCTGGAACGCACCACAATCTTTTCGTGGCCCCGGATGGCCGCTGGTTTGCAAGCTATGTGCCTGCTGCGCTGCGCGGCCACCCCTTTTCGCTGGGCCGCACGGCGGACGGCCGGCATTTGCTTTGCGTCGACGAAGCGAGCGGACTGGTCACCGACGGGCCGCAGGGAGAGCGTTTCTTCGAGAACGACAATACGCTCTCCACGACACTGCGTCAGGTAATGGATTTCCTCACGAAGGTTGAACAGAACCGGGCAGCCACGGCCGCCGCCTGCGACGCGCTCAAGGCCCGTAACCTGATCGTGCGCTGGCCCATCACGCGGAAGACGGATCAGGGCGAACGCAAGGTCGAGGGGCTGTTCCGCGTGGACGAAGCCGCACTCAACGCGCTCGACGATGAAGCGTTCCTGAGCCTGCGCCATTCGGGCGCCTTGCCGACCGCATATGCACAGCTCCTCTCGATGCAGCAGGTGCGCGTGCTGGAGCTCGCCATGACCCGCGCCCAGCGCACCAAACAGCAGCTGCAACTGGGACAGGAACTCGATCTTTCCTGGCTGGAGGGCGACGGCATCAAGTTCGACTTTGGAAATCCGCAGTGACCTTGCCTTTGAGTTGGCGTCCAAACGTGTCAACTGTTTGACTGTGCTAGCTTGTATATCTAAGATATACACGTATGACAAGGCAGGACAGCGATCATGGCTGAGCAACTTCTCGTTCGTGTGGATCCCGAGCTCAAGCGCAAACTCAACAAGTTCGCCACCATGGAAGGCAAGACCTCATCGCAGGTGGTGCGCGACCTTATCGAGGACTACGTCAAACGGCGTGACGTGGCGTCCTATATAGACGCCCTTTGGGAGCGAATCGGGAAGGACCTTCGCTCCAAGGGCGTTGCTCCTGCTGACGTCACGAAGGCGGTCCGCGCAGTGAGGAAAGCAAAGGCCGGAAATGCGGGTCGTCGTTGACACGAACGTCTTCGTGTCATCGTTCTTTGGCGGGCAACCGCGTGAAATCATCGACCGCTGGAAACGGGGAGAACTCACACTCTGTGTCTCGAGCGATCTTATTGACGAGTATGTGGAGGTCCTGAACCGGCTGGACCTGGAGGCGGGGCTCATGCAGGAGCTGCTGGAGTTCTGGCGGTCCGGCTACAACCTCGTTTTCGCCGCCGAAACTTCCCCGCTACGGGTGATGAAGCACGATCCCGACGACAATATGTTGTTTGAGTGCGCTGTCGCCCTCGACGCGAAAGTGATCGTCACCGGTGACAAGGCGGTGAGAAGCGTCGGTCGCTATATGGGAATCGAAGTGGTGACCCCAGCCGAATTCGTCGCGCGGTACGGCAAGTAAACCACGAAGGTGTTGAAAAACGCCGTTCACACCGAGCGTAGCGTGTGAGCGCGGAGTCGAGGTGTGAACAATGTCTCGACTTCGTTGCACTACGCTCACCTCTCGACTCCACTTCGTTACGCTCGAGGCGAACGGTAAATTCCTTCGGCAAGCATCACCCTGCAAATTGCCGGCGCGGTCACGAGAGCCACGGCATTTCGCCGTGGTGACGCTTCTCGAAGGCTTCGATTTGCGGCAGGTATTGCAGCACCAGCGCGACGTCGTCGAGCCCCTTGAGCAGCCGCTCCCTGTACGTTGGATCGATTTCGAAGCGGTGCGTGCAGCCGTCGGGTGCGGTGACCGTCTGTGACTCAAGGTCGACGATAATTTGTGCGCCTGGCGTGGTGCGCAATTGTTCGCGCAGCGTGCGGCAGATCTCCTCCGGCAGGATCACCGGCAGCATGCCGTTCTGCAGCTCGTTCGCGTAGTGGATGTCGCCGAAGGAGGGCGCGATCACGCTCTGGATTCCGTAGTCGAGCAGGGCGTAGACCGCGCCTTCGCGCGAGGACCCGCAGCCGAAATTCGCGCCGGCCACCAGGATCGCGGCCTTGCGATAAGCAGGCTGATTGAGCACGAATTCCGGCCGCTCGCGCCCTTCGGCGTCGAAGCGCAGGTCGTGGAAGAGATACGGCTCATACCCCGGATGGCGCGGCTTTCTGAGATAGCGCGCCGGGATGATCTTGTCGGTGTCGACGTTCGCCATGTCGAGCGGCGCGGCGACGGCGGTGAGTTTCGTGAATGGCTTCATGTCGAAAACCTAACAGGCTGTTGAAAAAGTCCGTTCGCACCGAGCGTAGCGCGTAAGCGCGGAGTCGAGGTGTGAACAGGTCGCTGAATTATCAGTCGTTCATGTCTCGACTTCGTTGCACTACGCTCGACACGAACGGTAAATAGCGGCTTTTTCAACACCCTGCTAACGTAACAACGTCCGCACGTCGGTGATGCGCCCGGTGACGGCGGCGGCGGCGACCATCGCCGGACTCATGAGATGCGTGCGCGCGCCCTTTCCCTGGCGTCCCTCGAAGTTGCGGTTCGAGGTCGAGGCGCAGCGCATCCCGGCGGGCACGGCGTCCCCGTTCATCGCGGCGCAGCTCGAACAGCCGGAGGCGCGCCATTCGAAACCGGCCTCGCGAAAGATGCGGTCGAGCCCTTCGGCCTCGGCCTGACGTTTGACGGCGGTCGAGCCGGGCGAGACCCACGCCGGGATCACGGCCTTGCGGCCCTTCAACACCCCAGCGGCGGCGCGCAGGTCTTCAATGCGCCCATTGGTGCAGGTGCCGATGAAGGCGCGGTCGATGCGAACATCGACGAGCGGTGTGCCCGGTTTGAGGTCCATGTACGCGATCGCCTGGAGAGCATGGGCGCGCTTGTCCGCATCGGAGATCGCGGTGGGATCGGGCACGCGCGCGCCGACCGGGGCCGCTTCTTCGGGACTGGTGCCCCACGTGACTTGGGGTTCGAGCCGTGCCCCGTCGAGCGTCACTTCCTGGTCGAAGCGCGCATCGGCTTCAGTGGGGAGGCTGCGCCAGAACGCGAGCGCCTGGTCCCACTCCGCGCCGCGGGGTGCATAGTCACGGCCTTCAAGATACTGGAAGGTCGTGTCGTCGGGCGCCACCATGCCGGCGCGCGCACCGGCCTCGATCGACATGTTGCAGATCGTGAGCCGGCCTTCCATCGTAAGCGCGCGAATCGCGCTTCCGGCGTATTCGATCACATACCCGGTGGCGCCGGCGGTGCCGATTCTGGCGATGATGGCGAGAATCACGTCCTTCGCGGTGACACCCGCTGCAAGCGCGCCGTCGACCGTGACGCGCAGCGTGCGCGGTTTCTTCTGCCACAGGCATTGCGTGGCGAGAATCTGTTTGAGTTGGGATGCGCCGATCCCAAAGGCGAACGCGCCGAGCGCTCCGTGGGTCGACGTGTGCGAGTCGCCGCAGGCGAGGGTGATTCCCGGCTGCGTGAGGCCGAGTTCGGGCCCGACGACGTGCACGATGCCCTGACGCGGATCGTCGATGCCGAAGTGGGCGATGCCGTGCGTCCTGGTATTGCGCTCGAGCAGTTCGATCATGCCGCGCACTTCCGGATCGGCGACGCCAGCAAGCCCCCGTTCGCGCCCGAGCGTGGGGACATAGTGGTCGGCGACGGCGAAGGTCTGGCGCGGCTTTCTCACCTTGCGACCTTCCTTCGCGAGCGCGCCGAACGCAAGGAATGAGCCTTCGTGCACCAGGTTGCGGTCGATGTAGAGCAGCGCCTCGTTCTCGCCGCGCGTGGCGACGACATGCCGTTCCCAGATTTTTTCGAACATCGTGTGCGGTGCGTTCATTTCAATATCCTGGAAGTCATCTCGAGATTCGCCTGAGTCCTTTCACCCCTCGACTTCGTTTCCGTTTGTCCCGAGCCCCTCGACAAAGCCTGTCTCGAGCTCGTCGAGAGGCTCAGGGCGAACGGTATTTATTGATGGCCTCTAATCTTACTGTGTCACGAAAGTATCGTAGCCCGGAAGGAGCGAAGCGGATTCCGGGAATTCCTCTCCCGGATTTCATTTCATTCCATCCGGGCTAC
>JACQOK010000034.1 GCA_016202565.1 Betaproteobacteria bacterium
GATCAGCGCCTCGCTGCGATGCGGGAGGGCGGGCAAGCGCAGTGGAGCGGGCGCAAGCTAAGCCACCGCAAGCCGGTGGCGAAACTGCGGGGGCGCGGAAGCGTCGCGCAACTGCTGGTGGAAGACCGCGAGTGATCGTCTACCTCGACGCCAGCGCGCTCGTGAAGCGCTACGTCGCGGAAACGGGGTCGGCGGAGGTCGAGGCACTGATCGGCGAGGCGCAGGCGACAGGCACTGCGGTGCTGAGCCGCGCCGAGGGGGCCGCAGCGCTCGCCAAGGCGGCGCGCGTCGGGTTGGTTACGCGCGCGGCGGCACTGAAGGCGCTCGAAGCGTTCAACGCGGACTGGGAGCACCTGATCCGCCTGCAGTTTGGGGAGCCGCTCGCGGCGCGCGCCGGCGCGCTCGCGTGGGAGCACGGGCTGCGCGGTTATGACGCGGTGCATCTCGCCACGGCCCTCGTCTGGCGCGAAACGCTCGGCGAAATGATCACGGTCGCGACTTACGATCGCGAGCTGTGGCGCGGCGCGCAGGCGAGCGGGCTCTCGCCCTGGCCGGCGGCGATGCCATGAATATCTTCGACCTGCACGCCTCCGTGGTCGCGGACTACCGCGACTTTGTGCGGTCGTTCTTCACCGTCGCGGACGACCGGGCGCGTGCGTTCGTCGAGCAGACGCTCGACGTCGAGGCGCGGCTCTGGCCCGATTTTCTCCTCTAGCAGCCTGTCGAACTTAACAGTCCGACAGGCTGCTAAAAGCAAAACCGGCTGAGCATTCCGAAAAAACTCACCCGAAGCGGCCGAATTTGACGAAAAGTGCGGGTGAATTCGCATATCCATCATCCTCTTTTGTAATTTTCCTGGCGCCGGTTTTGCATCAGGAGTTTGTCCGACCTAAGTCTGACAAACTCCTAGGGCGTATCGCCCAGGGCAGGCTCGCGGTCACGCAGCCGCGGTCCGATCACGCCGAGGCGCTGCTTCAACGACTGAATTTGCTCGCCGAAACTATGGGCGTAGTAGGTGGCGTTGCTCATCACCTTCTTCACATAGTCGCGGGTCTCATTGAACGGGATGGTTTCGGCATACATCGCACCCTCGATTGCGGTGCCCGGGCGCCAGCTTCTGGCCCGCCCCGGTCCCGCGTTGTAGGCGGCCGACGCCAACACCGGCTGACCGTCCAGCGTGTCGAGCACGTGGCGCAGATAATAGGTCCCCAGACTCACGTTGGTGTCGATTTCGGTGACCTGCGACCAGCGCCAATCCTTCAAGCCCAATTTCTTCGCCACCCAACTTGCGGTGGCCGGCATGAGCTGCATCAGCCCGCTCGCCCCGGCGCGCGACCTGGCGTCGGCAATGAAGCGGCTCTCCTGGCGAATCAGGCCGTAGACCCAGGCTTCGTCGAGACCCAGTTCGCCCGCCCGCACCTTCAGCACGCCGCGGTATGGCGCGAGATACCGCAGGCTGAAATCGTGCATTGCGACCGTCCTGTCGGCGGTGTTGATGGCGCGGTCATAGATTTCATGGCGTCGCGCAACTTCCGCCGCGGTGAGCAGTTGTTTGTCATCAAAACCACGGATCGTCCACAGCCATTCGCGTATGCCGTCGAGGCGCAGATTGAACCGGTAGAGTTCGAGCGCACGGCGAATGCCGGGAAGCTGGCTGACCGCGCGCAGGTCCTCGGCGCTCGGCTTGAACAGGGTCGCGGGGCTGGTGATTTTGGCGCCGAGTTCCTCGGTCGCAAGCTGGCCGTAGAAATTGAATTCCGCGGCGAGCGGTTCGAGGATGGCCTCCGCCTCCTCCGACTTGCCGAGCGCTTTCAGCGCGCGCGCTTCCCAGTAGCGCCAGCTTGCGTCTTCGCTCTCTTTCTGCGTCATGCCAGAGATGGCGCTGAGCACTTCTTCCCAGTTCCGTGCGCGCAACGCGGCGCGCGCTTTCCATGCGAGCTGCAAATCGGACAGGTCGGCCGCCCGCGCAAACCAGGCAAGCGCATTCGCGTCGTGGCGCATCGCGCCGTAATAAGCGATCAGGCCCCACACATAGCCGCGGTCCTCGGCGTTGAAGCGCTCTTCGAGCCGCGCCCAGTGGGCCGCGGCCTGCTGCGGCGAAGTGCGCGCCAGGCGATGCACCGCGAACATCGCGGTCTCGCGCCCGGCGCGGCTCTTGAAATCCGGATGCTTCTTCTCCAGGTAGCCGCCGGGATTGGAGGAAATGAGGTTCAACGCCTTGACATCGGGCATCTGCCCTTGCGGCAGATACTCCGCGACGCGTCCGGCAAGTCCCGCCTGGCCGGCTTCAAGCACGAGCCGGATGCGCGTCCATATGTCGTCGCTCGACAGCTGCTGCGACGCCGCCAGGGCGTTGAATAGGGGCGTGCAACTCTCGGGCAAGTCGCGGCCCACGAACCACAACGGCCGCGCCTCGCGAAGCGCCAAGGTGTCGGTCCTCACCCTCGACTGCAACGAATAACAGGTGATCTCGATATCGTCGTCGAGAAGTTGCGGCAGTTCGGCCTCAAACAACTCCCACTGCTGGTTCTTGCCGAGCAGCTTCAGCCAGTCCTTGCGCAGCCGTTCGGAAAGCGGGCTGTCTCGGTTGGAGTGGATAAACCCACGGATATCCTCGGGGTTTGCCGCATCGAGCCGGGTGCGCAGCCGCCAATACGTGACGTACGGCTCGAGCAGGTGGCCCTTGAGGCGTTGCGCATAGAGCTCGAGCTTCCTGCTATCGCCGACGCGGAACGCCTCGCGCGCGCCGAGAAAATCGTCGTCCTGGCTTGCAGCCGAGGCCAAGGCGCTCAACAGGGCCAGCAACGCCCATAGCAGCAGGCTTCTCATCATCCTCAAGTCCACGTCTTATCTGCTTAATTCTAGCCGAGAAACATGCGGTACGCGGAGTTCCTGCTTTCGTCGCGGTAGGCGTAGCCCACTTTCGCGAGAAAGGCGTGGAATTTCTTCTTGTCCAGCGGCGGGACCTGCATGCCGACCAGCACGCGCCCGTAATCGGCGCCATGATTGCGGTAGTGGAACAGGCTGATGTTCCAGCCGCGGCTCATCGCGTTCAGGAACTTCATGAGCGCTCCCGGCCGCTCGGGAAACTCGAAGCGGTAGAGGATCTCGTTGGCGACCGCCGGCGCGTGCCCCCCGACCAGATGGCGGATGTGGAGCTTCGCGAGCTCATTGTCGCTGAAGTCGAGCGTCCTGAGCCCATGTCGCCTGAGCGAACGCACCAGCCGCGCGGTTTCCTCGCGGTCGTGCACCTGCACGCCGACGAACACGTGCGCTTCCCGAGAATCCGCGTAGCGGTAGTTGAACTCGGTGATGTTGCGCGGGCCGAGCAGCGCACAGAAGGCCTTGAAGCTGCCGGGCCGCTCGGGGATGGTGACGGCGAGGATCGCCTCGCGCGCCTCGCCCAGCTCCGCCTCCTCCGCAACAAACCGCAGGCGATCGAAGTTCATATTGGCCCCACAGGCCACCGCAATCAGCGTCTTGTCCCGGATCCCCGTTCGCTCAACGTAGGCCTTCGCCCCGGCGATCGCCAGCGCGCCGGCCGGTTCCAGAATCGCGCGCGTGTCCTCGAACACATCCTTGATCGCAGCGCACATCGCGTCGGTATCGACCCGGATCACGTCGTCCACCAGCTCGCGACACAGGTGAAAAGTTTCCTTGCCGACCTGTTTTACCGCGACTCCGTCCGCGAAGAGCCCGACCTGGTCGAGCTTGACCCGGCGCCCGGCTTTGAGCGAGCGATACATCGCGTCGGCGTCTTCCGGCTCGACACCGATCAGTCTGATCTCCGGCCGCAGACGCTTGACATAGGCGCCGATGCCGGCGATCAGCCCGCCGCCGCCGACCGCCGCGAAGACGGCATGGATCGGCTTCGTATATTGACGCACGATCTCCATTCCGATCGTCCCCTGTCCGGCGATCACGTCCGGATCATCATAGGGGTGGACGAAAGTGAACCCATGCCTGCGCTCGAGCGCGCGTGCATGCGTATAGGCTTCATCGTAGGAGTCGCCGTGGAGCACGACTTTTGCGCCGCGCGCCCGCACGGCTTCGATCTTGATCGGAGGGGTGGTGATCGGCATCACGATGGTCGCCGCACACCCGAGTTTCTGCGCCGCCAGCGCCACGCCCTGGGCGTGATTGCCCGCGGAGGCCGTGATCACCCCACGCTTCAACGCTACTGCCGGCAGCTTTACCATCTTGTTGTAGGCGCCGCGCAGCTTGAAAGAAAAAACGGGCTGCATGTCCTCGCGCTTGAGCAAGAGGCGGTTATGCATGCGTCGCGACAGATTGGGCGCAATTTCCAGCGGAGTCTCCACCGCAACGTCGTAGACGCGCGCGTTGAGAATGCGCTCGAGGTAGTCGTTTTTCTTCATGCGGACATCAAGAATTCCAGGCGCTAAGGGTAGCAGGAATGCCTAGTTTGGGCTACGTGGTAAATCGTGAATAGTAAATGGTAAATGGTGTATATTGCCCGGAGCCATTCACGATTCACGATTCACGATTCGCGATTGACGTTTGACGATTCACTCCTCCGAAATGAGCCAGGACGAATTGAAAAAGGCGGCGGCCCGGGCAGCGCTCGACCACGTTCCGCCGGACGGGGTAATCGGCGTCGGCACCGGGTCGACCGTCAATTTCTTCATCGCCGAGCTGGGCCGCCTCAAGCACCGGCTGGAAGGAGCGGTGCCGAGTTCGGAAGCGACGGCACAGCGATTGAAGCAGCTCGGCATCCCGGTGCTGGACCTGAACAGCGTGGGAGAACTGCCGGTTTACGTCGACGGCGCCGACGAAATTACCCGCCATCTCGCCATGATCAAGGGCGGCGGCGGGGCGCTCACCCGCGAGAAGATCGTGGCCGCTGTCGCCCGCAAGTTCGTGTGCATCGCCGACGAATCCAAGTTGGTCGACGTGCTCGGCAAATTTCCGCTGCCGGTCGAAGTAATCCCGATGGCGCGATCGTATGTCGCGCGCGAGCTTGCTAAGCTGGGCGGCACCCCCGTCTGGCGCCCGGGGTTCGTCACCGACAACGGCAACGTCATTCTCGATGTCCACGATCTCGATATCCTCAGGCCCGTCGAGCTGGAAACCATTCTTGACCAGATCGCCGGCGTGGTGACCAACGGCCTGTTCGCACGCCGCGGCGCCGATATACTTCTGCTTGCCACCACGCGTGATGTGCAGATACTCGCTCGACATTAAACTGTCACAATAGAGTGCGAGAACCTTACGTGGCGCGCTCATTTTTGACCAGGAGGCATTTCATATGCCCACCACCGAACATACCCACACCCTGAAACAGTTCGATGCCGAGCTCGAGGCGGTACGCAAGCGCGTGCTGCAGATGGGCGGCCTCGTCGAAGAGCAGACCGTGCGCGCCGTCGAAGCGCTGGTCGATGGCAATACCCAGCTCGCTGCGCGCGTGGTCGAAGACGACCACCGCGTCAACGCGCTGGAAGTCGCAATCGATGAGGATTGCAGCACGATCATCGCGCGGCGGCAGCCGGCGGCGGGCGATCTGCGCATGCTGATGACGGTAGTCAAGACCATCACCGATCTCGAACGCATCGGCGATGAAGCGGCGAAGATCGCGCGACTGACGCAACTCATCTACGAATCGGACCGCCCCTTCGTGCCGCGCACCACGGAAATCCGCCACGTGGCCGACATCGCCCTCGGCATGCTGCGCAACGCCCTGGACGCCTTCGCCCGGCTCGACCTCGCGGTGGCGGCGCGGGTCGTGCGCCAGGACGAACAGGTGGACGACGCCTTCCGCGGCATCCTGCGCCAGCTCATCACATTCATGATGGAAGACCCGCGCACCATTTCGCACGCGATCGAGATCCTGTTTATCGCCAAGGCGATCGAGCGCATCGGCGAACATTCCAAGAACATGTCCGAGTACGTGGTCTACATGGTCAAAGGCAAGGACGTGCGTCACACGGGGGTGGAGGGAGTGGAGCGCGAGGCGCTCGAATAGTTCATGGCTGAATACTCCACGCTCGCTGCGGTTGATCTCGGCTCGGGCAGTTTTGGCTTCGGCATAACCTGCTTAAGCAGGTTAGCCTCCGCCGAAAGAATTCGAGCCGGGCTTGCAACTGAAGCACTGTACCGGACTTGAAATATGGCCGAGTACTCAACACTCGCCGCGGTTGATCTCGGCTCGAATTCTTTTCACTGCCAGATCGGACGCGTCGTCGGCGACCAGATTTATCCGCTCGACGCGCTGCGCGAGGCGGTGCGCCTCGGCGCGGGGCTCACCCGGGACAAGCTGCTGGACGATGCCTCGCAGGAGCGCGCGCGCGCCTGCCTGCAGCGCTTCGGTGAACGGCTGCGCGGCTTCGACCAGCATGCCGTGCGCGCGCTCGGCACCAACACCCTGAGGGTCGCCAAGAACGGCGCCGCGTTCCTGAAAAAAGCCGAGGCCGCGCTCGGCTTCCCGATCGAGGTGGTGGCCGGACGCGAGGAGGCGCGACTCATCTATCTCGGCGTCACGCACCACCTTCCGGTGTCGAAGGAAAAGCGCCTGATTGTGGACATCGGCGGCGGCTCGACCGAGTTCATCATCGGCACCACCTACAAGCCGCAGAAGCTGGACAGCCTGTTCATGGGCTGCGTGTCCTACAGCCTGCGCTTCTTCCCCGACGGCAAGGTGACGAAGAATACGATGAAGCAGGCCGAACTTGCCGCCCGCGCCGAACTGCAGCCCATGGTAGCCAGATTCGCGCGCGGCAACTGGCAGCAGGCGGTCGGTTCGTCGGGCACCGTGCGCGCGCTCGCGGATATCATGCAATTGAACGGCTTCGACGACGGGCACATCACGCCCCACGGCGTCGAGCGGCTCCGCGCCCATTTGCTGAAAGTCGGCGACATGGCGAAGGTCGAACTGGCCGGACTGCGGCCCGACCGCGTGCCGGTGCTGCCGGGCGGACTTGCCATCATGAGCGCCGTGCTCTCCGAGCTCGATATCGACTCCATGATCGCCGCGGCCGGCGCGATGCGCCAGGGCATCCTCTACGACATGCTGGGCCGCTTCCACCACCAGGACATGCGCGATGTCACGGTCGCCCAATTCATGCAGCGCTACCACGTTGACGCCGTGCAGGCGCGGCGCGTCGGCGCGCTCGCCTTCAGCCTGTACAACAAGCTGACCGCCGAAGCCGCGGCCGCAGACGACAGCGCCCCGCACTACCTCGCATGGGCCGCCAAGCTGCACGAGATCGGCATCTCGGTCGCCTACAGCGGTTACCACAAGCATTCGGCGTATATCATCAATCATGCCGACATGCCGGGTTTCTCGCGCGACGAGCAGACGCGGCTCTCGCTGCTGGTGCTCGCGCACCGCCGCTCGCTCAAGAAGATTTTCGACCAGATCGAGAATGACGTTGACTGGAACACCGTGCTCGCGCTGCGGCTCGCGGCGCTGTTCTGCCGGGGCCGGACCGACATCACGCTGCCTCCGTTTCAGGCCAAAGCGCAGGGACGCAGGTTCCGGCTGACGCTCGATGTCGACTGGCTGCTCAAGTATCCGCTCACCGTCGCCGCGCTGCGCGACGAGGCGCGGGAGTGGGACAAGATCGGTCTCGAACTCAAGATTCCCGGTCTAGACGATCTCGAATCCGGCGCTGAACTCGCGCTCGCCACTTGATCCGTCGCCGGTGGGCTTCCGGGTGCCTATAGCAGATCCGGAGAGATCACGGCGCGCACGACTGTCTCCTTGTCGCGCTCGCGCCGCTCGAGCCACCAGATTGCACCTTTCCTGATGCTCCATTCCCCCGGCTTGCCGGTGAGTGCCAGCGCCACAACCTGTCCCAAGGTCGGCTGATGGCCGACCACCACCACCGCGCCCTCGCCGTGCGGCCAGCCCGCAGCGTCCAGGACCGCTTGAGGGGCCGCTGCCGTTCCGATCTCGCTGCGGGTATCGAATTTCTTGGTCAACGCCCGGGCGGTTTCCTGCGCGCGCCGGGCGGGACTCACCAGGACCACGGCATTCTTCGGCAGCCGCTCCGTGAGCCATTCGGCCATGCGTTCAGCCTGCTTGAGGCCCTTCGCCGTCAGCCTGCGTTCATCGTCGGGCATGCCGCTTTCCGCATCGGCATGCCGCCATAGAATGAGGTCCATACCGGTTGGTTCGCCCCTGGATTGGCGACGCGCGGGTGGAGCACGTCTACCAGAATTTCTCCGCGGCGCGAAATGCCTTCCAGGCCGTCAGCAACTCGCGCCTGAGAGTCAAAGCACGGCCCTGGCTCCAGCCCAGCACGATGCCACGCGCTTCGGACAGCGCCCGGTCCGACTTCGCATGGACGGCGCCGCGCATCAACACTTCGGCCGTTGCCGCGTCATTCATGGCACCCAGTATATTCTGCAGGCGCGCGAGATGCGACAGCATGCCGCGGCCGCCTTTCGGATCGAACAGCATCGCAAAGAAATCCGCGGCGTAGCGGAATTTCTTGACGGAAATGCGCAGTCGATGCAATTCGGCCGCCGAACGCTGCTTCAGTTTGCGTCCGCGTTTCCTCACTTGTGCATAACGCTCCTTGAGCACGCTGGAGGCGAATTCAGTCGCCGACCGGGCCAGGACCTCCCGTGCCGGCTCGTCCTGCCCGCCGTGCCACTTCTCCCCGGCAAGCCATGCGGCAGTCTCCAGCATGAGCCGCTGGTAGCGCGCGGAGGCGACCGCCCGCCGCGCTTTGCGCACCGCTGCCCGGTGCAGCCGCACGCATTCTTTGACGAAACGCGCCAGGGCCGCGTGTCCGGCAAATGTTTCCCGAATTGGCGGCAACGTCTCGGTCATGAAAACGTCCCAGTCGCGCGCCGGCCCCAGTCGGTCCGCCAGCCACTTGAATTCCGTCGCCAGGGGTTCGATCGATCCTGCAGGCACCGCTGCCCCAAAAACTCTGAATGCGGATCGCAACCGCCGCAGCGCGACCCGCATCTGGTGCAGATACTCGTGGTCGCTGCCCTCGAGCACGCCCTGCTCGTTGCTCTGAAGATGGCGCAAGGCCGCCCAGGCGACGGTCCTGAACGCGTCGCTGACGGTCATATCGCGGGCGAGCGCCACCGTGCCGGCCTTGACGGGAGCGGGCCGCTCGCCCCGGGCAAGCGCAAGGCCGCGCTCGGCCTTGGAGCGGTTCTCGATGTGCAGCGAGATACCGTCGAGCAGCTTCAGCGCGAACTCGAACAGCTGCGATGCCGGTCCCGATTTGAGTTCCAGCTCGATTTCGCATACCGCGTCGGACGCGTCGCCGCTCCTGATCTCCCCGCGATCGATACTCGCCTCCACGACCGCGCCCGACTCCAGTTCAAGCACGCGGCTCCTGCGGTTGACCGTCGTGACAAATACCGGCCTGAGCTGTGCACGCAACCCGGGTGAGGCAAAGATCCCGGCCAACCGCTCGTCGGTGATCCGGGTGCAGTCGGGAAACGGTCCTGCGACTTCCGTTTCGATCTCCATCCTCTGGTGAAGTCCGCCTCGCACCGTGCCGCCGCCCTTGACCGCCTGCACCCAGCGCCGGCCATCGCGCCGCACGCGGAGGGCCACGCCCTGTCGCCACAGATCGAAATCAGGGGTATCGAAGTAGATGCTGTGGAGCTTCTTCGCGACCGGCGGCGCGCCGCCCCTGAGCAAAGGATGAGCGCTCAGTCGACGCAGCGCCTCGGGGGGAACCCGCAGTTTGAGCTCGGTTTCGGTCGCAGGCAGGTCAGCGTCCATGACGCTCTCAGGACGGCGCGTATGCCGCCGGCCGTCCCGCCAGCATTTCGATCAGCATGTCCTGGGCGCTCATGGACTTGCCGCGGCGCGGCGCTTTCACCTGGTAGTGTCCGTCCTGGTCCATTTCCCACGCCTGGGAGTTGTCCTCGAGGTACGGCTTCAGGCCCTCGTTGATGACCCGTTTCTTAAGTTTAGGGTCGAGCACGGGGAAGCACACTTCGACCCGGCGGAAAAAATTGCGATACATCCAGTCCGCGCTCGAAAGGCACACATCTTCGGCGCCGTTGTTGTGGAAATAGAACACGCGGGAATGCTCCAGAAACCGGCCGACGATGGAACGCACGCGGATGTTTTCGGAAACGCCGGGAATGCCCGGCCTCAGCGCGCACACGCCGCGCACGATGAGATCGATCGCGACGCCCGCTTTGGAGGCTTCGTAGAGCGCCGCGATCACCTCCGGTTCCAGCAACGCGTTCATCTTCGCGATGATCTGTGCCTTGTGTCCGGCCGCGGCATGCTGGGTTTCCGTCTGGATCGCGCGCAGCACCTGTTTGTGGAAGGTAAACGGCGACTGCCACAGGTGTTTCAATCGGGTCGCGCGGCCCAGACCGGTGAGCTGGATGAACACGTCGCTCACGTCAATGCCGATGTCCTCGTTGCAGGTGAAGAGTCCCCAGTCGGTGTAGAGCAGCGCGGTGCGCGGATGATAGTTGCCGGTCGAAAGGTGCACGTAGCGTCTCAGCCGCTCC
>JACQOK010000365.1 GCA_016202565.1 Betaproteobacteria bacterium
GCGGACAGCGGCGCTCGATGACAATGTTGTCGTGATGCAGCGACAGAGCGTCGCAAACTGAATAGTGCGGGCGCGGATATGACAAACGCAATCAGCAGGGTGCCCGGACGACAAAGCATTGCCGTACGCGCGTGAGCACCTCGCGGCCGCGCGGGCTACCCGAAGGTCATTCCGGCTTGATGCCGGCCTTACGCGACGGCGGACCAGGAAAGCACAGCGGCGGCTGGCCGTGGTATGTTTCTCGTTTGCGGTACACATGAAAGGCGAGGCCATGCAGATCGAAAAAGTCGGCTTGATGACCCCCGGCGACATGGGGCAGGCGATAGCGATGCAGATCAAGGCGCGGGGCTTCGCCGTCTGCACCGCGCTGGACAAACGCAGCGAGCGCAGCCGCGCGCTCGCGCGGGAGGCAGGATTGACTGATCTTGGTACGGTCGGACGACTCGTTGCGGAATGCGATATCGTGCTCTCGGTCATGAACCCCGGCGCGGCGCTCGATTTCGCGCGGGAAGGGGCGGACGCGCTGCGCGCCAGCGGCCGCCATACGCTCATCGTCGACTGCAACGCGATCGCGCCGGACACCGTGCATGAAATCGCCGGAATGGTGGAACGGGCAGGCGGGCGGTTCCTCGACGGCGGCATCATCGGCCCCCCGCCGCGCGGCAAGGCGAAGACCAATCTCTACGTGTCGGGTCCCGGCGCCGCCGATCTCGAAGCCCTTGCCGGGCCGCAGCTTGCTGTGCACGTGGTGAGCCAGCGCATTGCGGACGCGAGCGCGCTCAAGATGTGCTACGGCGCGCTCAACAAGGGCACGCAGGCGCTGTGGCTGGAGGTGCTGATCGCAGCACAACGCCTTGGCGTCGACCAACTGCTGGAGCAGCAGTTGCGGTCCTCGCGAGCTGACCTCCTCGACTGGGCGCTCAGCCAGTTTCCCATCCTGCCGCCCAAGGCCTATCGGTGGGTGCCGGAAATGCTCGAGATCTCAAAAACGCTCGCTACTTCCGGCATCACGCCGAAAGTGTTCCAGGGCGCGGCTGACGTCTATCAATTCGTGGCCGGGACGGCGCTCGGCAAGGAGACGCCGGAAACCCGCGACAAGACGCGCGGCGGCAAGGACGTCGTGCGGCTGCTCGCTCAGGAGCGCGGCCGATCGTAAACCCGCCGGTTGGGGGGATCTCGTTCAAAAGAGGAGAGATCCATGACATCGCATGCAGAAATTGGCAAAAGCGGAGGACGCATCAAACCGCTGTCGCTGGGAGAAATAGCGCCCAGCGCGGGCAACGTCCAGAATAAGACCTACGCCCTTACCCGGGATTCCTTCCTCGTCACCAAGGCGGCACCGTCTTCCGCCGTCACAAGGTTTCTGGAGTTCGTCCGCAGTGCCGCCGGAGAGAAAGTGATCGTCGCCAACGGCGCCGTGCCGGCGAAGTAACTCGAGGGTTGATCGGCTCTAATAACCGCGCGCGCGGTCGACCACGGTCGCAAGCGGTTCGCCCGCCAGAAAGCGCTGCGCATTGGCGACGAATACCTCGGCGACGCCTTCGTCGCGCGCCGGATGAAGCCCGCCGATGTGCGGCAGTACCACGATCCCTTCGGTCGTCCAGAACGGATGGTCGGCAGGCAAGGGCTCCCTGCGGAACACGTCCAGTACGGCACCGGCGATGGTTTTGGACCGCACCGCCGCCACGAGGTCGTCATCGACGATCAACGCGCCGCGCGCGAAGTTGAGAAGGAAGGCGCTGCGCCGCATGGCGCGAAACCGCTTTGCATCCATGAAATTCTCGGTCTCGATCGTCGCGGGCAGCAGCAGTAGAACGAAATCGGAGGCGCCGAGAACCTCGTCTGTCGCTTCCGGCGGATGAACCTCGGTTACGTGTGGAATCGGCGCCGGCGAGCGCTTTGTGCCGATGACTTTCATCTCCAGCGCGTCCGCCTTGCGTGCGAGTTCGCGCCCGATCGCGCCGAGGCCGAGGATGCCGAGCGTCTTGCCGGCGAGCGGTTCCGAGATGCGCCGGGTCCACCGGTTTTCGCGCTGATCGAGCGCGCACTGCATCAGCGGTTTGGTGAGGAAGAACAGCGCGGCGAGGATGTTTTCGGGCATCTGCACGCGATGTGAGCCGCGTGCGCAGGTGAGAACGATGTCCGCGCGCAGGCCCGGGTCGGCGAGCCAGTGTTCCATGCCGGCCGTCGTGCTCTGGATCCAGCGCAGTTGCGGCATGGCGGCGAGCAGCCCCGGCGCCGGCCGCCAGCCGACCAGCACTTCGCAGCGCGCTGCGAGATCAGCAGGGATGGTGTGGTCGTTGCGCACGCCATGCATTTCCATCCGGTCAGCGAGGCCGGCACGTGCCAGGGCCTGCTCGTAGACGCGCGCTTCGTTCATCCACACGATGCAGACAGGCCTGGTCATGAGCGGAGCTCCCTCACTTCATGCTTCGCCATTCCTCGGAAAAACCGGTTATCCTTCATCCAGTCCAGCGGAAACGAGACCATTATCATGACTTCCAGATACAAGATTGCATTGATCGGCTACTTCGCACCCGACATTATCGCGGAAATCACGAAGCGCATGCCACCCGGTTTCGAGCTCGATGCGGTGAAGGACAAAACGAAAGAGGAACTGCTCCGCGTCATCAAGGACGCAGACTTCTTCATCGGCTTCGGCGAATGGAAGATCGATGCCGAGGTCATCAGGGCGGCGCCCAGGCTGAAGTTCATCCAGAAATGGGGCATCGGCGTGGACAAGTACGACTTGAGCGCACTCCGCGACGCCGGCATACCGCTCGCCATCACAGCCGGCGGAAACGCCGTTGCCGTTGCCGAGCTGACGCTCGCTCTCATGCTCGCCGCATGCCGGCACTTGATCCTGCTCGACCGAACCACGCGCGCGGGCAAGTTCTTGAAGACCGAACTGCGGATGACCTCGTTCGAGCTCCATCAGAAAACGATCGGCATCATCGGCCTGGGCAACATCGGCAAGCGCGTCGCGAAACGGGTCCTCGCCTTCGAGCCGAAACAGGTGCTCTACCACGACATCGTCAGGCAGGAGCAGGCGGAGCGCGAGCTGGGCGTGCGGCTCGTCTCCCGCGATGAGCTGCTGCAGGCATCCGACATCATCACGCTGCACGTGCCGCTCGATGACTCGACGCGCCGGATGATCGGCGCGCGGGAATTCGGCTTGATGAAGAAGACCGCCATCCTGGTCAACGCCTGCCGCGGCGGCGTCGTCGACGAAGCCGAACTCTACGCGGCGCTGCGTGACCGGCGCATTCTCGCGGCCGGCCTCGACGTCTTCGAGAAGGAGCCCACCACTGCCGACAACCCGCTATTCGCGCTCGACAACATCGTGGTGACGCCGCATGCGGCGGGCGCCACCTTCGAAGCCGTCTGCAACGTGGCCCAGCACTGCTTCGACAACATCGTTCGCTTTGTCGAAGGCAAGCCGATGCCGGAGGAGGACATCGTGGTTCCGCCGCCGGCAGGGATTCGGCACGTCGCGTCGCGGTAACGGACCTGCGGCATCCGGGTCGATTAACGCAGTTCGGGCACGACCCAGAGTGGAGGCTCCCCGCGCGCAACACGCTCGATATTGGCGTAGCTGTTGCCGAAACGCTTCGGCCAGCTTTCCCACGTCGGGCCGGCGGCGTGCGGCGACAAGACGACGTTGGGCAGGGTGAAAAGCGGGTTTTTCGGGTCCGGCGGTTCCGGATCGAACGCGTCAAGGCCCGCGGCAAAGATGCGGCCATCGCGCAGCGCCCGGTACAGCGCCGCGTCGTCCACCAGTAAGCCGCGGGCGGTGTTGATGACGATCGCCTCGCGCTTCATCAGGTTGATCGTTCGATCGCAAATCAGGTGATGGGTCGAGGCGTTGTTCGGCGCGTGCAGCGACACGACGTCGGACTCGCGAAAGAGGTCGTCGAGATCACGATAGGTCATTTTGAGCGTCGCTTCGTCCTCGGTTGAGAGCCGGACCGGATCGTAATAGAGGAGATTCACCTCGAAGCCGCTCAGGCGGCGGGCAATGGTGCGCCCGATCATGCCGGCCCCGACGATGCCGACGGTCTTGCCGGCGAGTTCATGTTCCTGCTCTTCGCCGAGCTTGCTGGATTTCCATTGGCCGGCCCTCACCAGCCGGTCCAGTGCGGGCAGCCGGCGATACACGGCGAGCATCAGCAGGATGGCGTGTTCGGAAACCGCGTAGGAGTTGGCCCCGCCGTTGTTGCTGAGCGGGATCCCGCTCCGGCGCAGCCGCTCGAGATCGATCCCGTCGTAGCCGGCGCTCAGCAACTGGATCAGCTTGATGTTGCCAAGGTGCGGGTAATCGTCGGCCGCCAGCGGCATGCCGCGCAGAAATCCCATCAGGAAGTCGGCCTGTTCGAGCTGCTCGACGCGGCGTTCCGGATCCTTCGACAGGATCTCGATGGTGAAACCCGGCGGAAGCAGCGACTCGCCGATGGCCCACGCCGCCGCGGAAATAGCCGGAGAAAATACGATCTTCACTGCATTGCCCTCCTTGAGACCGATGCCTGCTCAAACTCATACCCGCATCGCAGTGTACTCGATATGGCCGTTGTTCCGTTCCGCGCCATTACATGCGGGTTATTCCTTCCGCGAAGGCGACGTGGCCGAGTACTGTGCCGTCATTACGAGCAGCTGCAGCCCGGAAGAAGCAAAGCGGATTCCGGGGAAAATGTTCGCGCGTATCATCGCTGATTTGTTTCCCGGATTTCATTTTATTCCATCCGGGCTACGCTCGTTCGTCAGTCATCACCCGCCACCATCACCCGGTACCGTCATATAATCGCTGCAGCTTTCTTCCCCAGACAGAGTCGGAAAGGACGGGCCATGCCATTCGCGACGATCAACGGCGTCAGGATCAACTATCAGATACAGGGTTCGGGCCCGTATCTGCTGATGTTCGCCCCGGGCGGATTCCGATCGGTGATCTCGCGCTGGACCGCGCAGGGTGGCAAGGAGGCATGGAAGGAGATGGACGGGCTCGCGACGCTTTCGCGCCACTTCACGACGATTGCATACGACCGTCGCGAGTCGGGGCAGTCCGGCGGCCGCGTCGAGCCGCTCACCTGGGACCTTTACGTGCAGGAAGCGAAGGCGCTGCTCGACCTCGCGGGAGCGAAGCAGGCTTACATCCTGGGGTGCTGCATGGGTGCATCGCTCGCGCTCGCGTTCGCGGTGCGTCACCCGGGGGCATGCAAGGGACTGCTGCTCCATTGGCCGGTGGGCGGATATCGCTGGATGATGAAGGGTAACACCTTCTTTAAGCGCCATATGGATTTCGTCCGCGCCGAGGGGCTTGCCGCAGTCGTCAAGCGCGCGCCGCTGGGTGAGAACTTCTGGCTCGATCCCGAAATCGGCCCGTGGGGCTCGCCGTGCGCGCTCTACCCGGAATTCGCCGCGCAGTTGGTGCGGCAGGATGTCGATCACTACCTCGACATCTGCGCGCGTTCCCGCGACGTCCTGTTCAACGACACCATGCCCTCCGGCGCGAGCGGCGCCGAGCTGATGCAGATTCAGATCCCGGCGCTCATCATGTCGGGCCACGACGCCTCGCACGCGGTCTCCGCGTCGTGGGCGCTGAGGGAGTTGATGCCGCAGTCGGAGTTGTGGGACGTGCTGCCGCCACATCAGAACGGGGAGAACACGCTCGAGCAGGTGCTGGGCTTCAAGGCGCGGCTCGAGACGACAGCGCAGGCAGCTTGAGGAGATTCCCTTTCAAATATGCCGTTCGTCCCGAGCGTAGGAGCGAAGCGCCAAAGTCGAGGGCCGAAGAAAAGCCAGGGTTAGGAGAGGAAATTCCGTGAAGACAGTCCTGTTGCTCGCTGCAGTCATGGCGGTCGCGGTTTCGCCCGCGAGATACGCCGCGGCGCAAACCGAAAACTACCCGATGCGGCCGGTGCGCGTGATCTCGCCTTTCCCCGCCGGCGGCAGCGTGGATCTCGTCGCGCGCATGGTGGGCGCCAAGCTCTCCGAGAGCCTGGGGCAACAGGTTGTCATCGACAACCGCAGCGGCGCATCGGGCAACATCGGCACCGAGGTGGCAGCACGCGCGGCCCCCGACGGCTACACGCTCATGGTGCACACCATTCCGTTTGTCGCGAATACCTTCCTCTACACGCGCGTGCCGTACGATGCGCTGACCGATTTCGTGCCGATATCGTTGCTCACCTCGTCGCCCTCGATGCTGACCGTGCACCCTTCGGTGCCCGTGCGCTCGGTGCGCGAACTGCTCGCGCTCGCCAAGGCGCGGCCGGGCGCACTCAACTACGCTTCGGCCGGCATCGGCACCAATCCGCACATCGCGGGCGAATTGTTCAATTACTTGGGGAAGGTGAACATCGTGGCCGTCCATTTCAAGGGCGGCGGACCGGGACTCATCGCGGCGATCAGCGGCGAGGTCGGCATCACGTTCACCAATTTCGCCGAGACCTCCACGCTGGTGAAAGCGGGAAAACTGCGCGCGCTCGGGGTGAGCAGCGCGAAACGCGCAGCCGCGATGCCGGAGGTGCCCACCATCGCGGAATCCGGGCTGCCGGGGTATGAGTTCGTCACGTGGCACGGCATGCTCGCCCCCAAGGGCACACCCCGGCCGATCGTCGTCCTGCTGAACGAGAGGATCAGGAAGACGATGACCGCCCCGGATCAAGCGCAGCGATTTCATGACCGCGGACTGGACGTCATCGCGAGCACGCCTGAGGAATTCTCGACCCACCTGAAAAACGAACTGCTGAAATGGGGTAGAGTGATCAAGGAAAGAGGCATGCGCGCCGAATAGCACCGAGAGGAGGAAACCCATGAAACAGATCGTTGTCATTGTTGCCATCGCCGCGCTCGCCGGATGCGGTGTCGAAACCACGACTGCCGTGGCCACCGGCGCGGCCATCAAGAAGCAGGAGATGGAGGAAGGCAAGAAAACCCAGGAGCGGATGCAACAGAAGATCGATCAGATGATGGAGCAGGCCCAGCAGCGGGCGCAGCAGGCCGAGGATTCCGGCGCGAAATAGCCGGCACGAAGGTGCCTCTTGCTATCGCGCCATTCCCATCACGGGACACTCGCTGGATCATGAAAGCCTCGCTGCTGATCCTGCTCGCGGCCTGCGGCGCGGCTCTTTCATCGTTTGTGTTCGCGCAGCCCGCCTATCCGCCGCGGCCGGTGCGAATGCTCGTGGGATTCGCGCCCGGCGGGACCACCGACATCATCGCGCGGCTGCTGGCGCCCGAGCTGAGCGAAGCGTTCGAGCGCCAGTTCTATGTCGAGAACCGCCCGGGCGCCACCGGCAATATCGCCACGGAACTCGCCGCCAAATCGGCGCCCGATGGCACGACGCTGCTCGTGGTGTCGGCCGCGTTTTCGAGCAACGTCAGTCTTTACTCCCGCACCACCTACGATCCAGTGCGCGACTTCACGCCGATCACGCGGGTGGCCGCCGTCCACAACGTGCTGGTGGTGCACCCGTCGCTCCCGGTGAAGAGCGTGAAAGACCTGGTCGACCTCGCAAAAAGATACCCGGGCGAGGTCGTCTTCGCTTCCGCCGGTCACGGCAGCACGCCGCATCTCGCGCTGGAGCTGCTCAAGATGAGGGTCGGGCGGCTCAACGTGCTGCACGTTCCCTACCGGGGCATGAATCCGGCGGTGCTCGAACTCGTGGGCGGCCAGGTTCATGCGCTCGTGGGCACGCTTCCTCCGGCGCTCCTGCACATCAAGTCCGGGCGGCTGCGACCGCTTGCCGTGGCGAGCTTGAAGCGTGTCAGCGTGCTGCAACAGGTTCCCACGTTCGAAGAAGCCGGCTATCCCGGCTTCGAAGCCGCCGCGTGGAACGCCGTTCTCGCGCCTGCGGGCACGCCCTACGACATCATTACCCGGCTCAACCTGGCGATCGTCGGCATCGCCCGGTCGCGCGAATTCAGGGCGCGGCTCGGCGCGCTCGGGGCCGAAATAATCGGCGACACGCCTGACGAGTTCGCCGCCTACCTGCGCGCCGAGATCGCGAAATGGGCGAAGGTGGTCGAGCAGAGCGGGGTCAGACTCGAGTAGAACCCTGCGGCATCAATGCCGGCCGTAGAGCGCCCGCAGCTCGTCCTTGGCGCGGTTCAGGGTCTTCAGCCGCGTGGCGGATAAATTCTTGCCCGCCCGGTTGATGTAAAAGACCAGCATCGACATCGCCGAGCGGAACGCGTCCGTCTTCCGGCGCCTGCTGCGCTCGGCGGACTGCTGCAGGGAGCGCGCGATTTCCTTCGGGCTCGTTTTCTTGAAGACGCCTTGCTCCAGGTCGAGCGCGTTGCTCTCACGCGTGACGCGCCCGGACCAGCGGGAGGGTTTCTTGCGCAGTGTAGTCATAAGAAGTCGGCTCAAAAAGGAAAAAATGGGCTGAGATCCCACTCCTCGTAAGAAAAAACCAAGCGCCGCGAAGTTCCCCGGGAGCGGTCTGTGAACCATCATGCGCGGGCGGAGCCAAATATTGACTTGGAAACACGCAGTAAAATCATACTCCCTCCCCCTGGCCAAGTCCGACAGGAGACAGCCTCATGCCCGAAAAATACGACGCGATCGTCATCGGCACCGGGCAATCCGGCCCGGCGCTGGCCGTCCGGCTCGCGCAGGCCGGCCGCAAAACGGCGGTCATCGAACGCAAACTCTTCGGCGGAACGTGCGTCAACACGGGCTGCACGCCGACCAAGACGTTGATCGCGAGCGCGCGCGCCGCCTATATCGCGCGGCGCGCCGCCGAGTTCGGCGTTACTGTCGAAGGGCCGATCGGCGTCGACATGGCGCGCGTCAAGGCGCGCAAGGACGCCGTCGTGCGGCCATCGAACGAGGGGGTGGCGAAGTGGCTGAAGGAGACGCCCAATCTGACGGTGTATGAAGGGCACGCGCGCTTTGAAAGCCCGCGCACGGTCCGCGTCAACGGCACGGTGCTCGAGGCGGTTGAGATTTTCATCGATACCGGCACGCGGGCGCGCGTGCCTGACATGCCGGGGCTCGCCGAGGTCGATTACCTCACCAATTCCAGCATGATGGAGATCGATTACCTGCCCGAGCACCTCATCGTCATCGGCGGCAGTTACGTCGGGCTGGAATTTGGGCAGATGTATCGCCGCTTCGGCAGCCGCGTCACAGTCGTGGAGATGGGGCCGCGCGTGATTGCGAAGGAAGACGCGGACGTTTCCGAGACCATCCAGGCGATCCTGGCTAACGAAGGCGTCGCGATCCGGCTCAACGCCAGGTGTCTTCGCGTTGCGAAGCGCGGCCGCGGCGTGGCGGTTACGCTCGATTGCGACGACGAGCCGGGTGAGATCGAGGGCTCCCATGTGCTGCTCGCCGTCGGACGCGTGCCGAACAGCGACGACCTCGGCCTCGACCAGGCCGGCGTCAAGACCGATGAGCGCGGCTACATCACGGTGGACGATGAACTTCGCACCAACGTGCCGGGGATCTGGGCGCTCGGCGATGTCAACGGGCGTGGCGCGTTCACGCACACGTCATACAACGATTACGAGATCGTCGCAGCCAACCTGCTCGACAACGATCACCGCCGCGTGAGCGACCGCATTCAGGCGTATGCGCTCTACATCGATCCGCCGCTGGGACGCGCCGGGATGACCGAACGGGAAGCCACAGCCGGCGGGCGCAAGGTGCTCGCCGGCAAGATGATGATGAGCCGCGTCGCGCGCGCCCGCGAGCGCAGCGAAACGGAAGGGTTCATGAAAGTGCTGGTGGACGCGGAAAGCAAGCGCATTCTCGGCGCGGCAATACTGGGTATCGAAGGCGACGAGGCGATCCACGCCATTCTCGATCTCATGTATGCGCGCGCGCCGTACACGGTCATGCAGCGGGCGATGCACATTCATCCGACCGTCACGGAATTGATCCCGACGCTGCTCGCCGACCTGAAGCCGCTGGCGTAGCTGAATCAATATCGGGCCGCAAAACGGCGAAAATGTAGCCCGGGTGGAGCAACGCGCAACCCGGGGACATGGATTGCGCAAGGATTTAGAGTGCCTAACATAATGAAACGCGTGATGCGCTGTCACGATTTTGGCTCAGGGCGCGAAGCGACCCGCAGTGAATA
>JACQOK010000414.1 GCA_016202565.1 Betaproteobacteria bacterium
TATTTCCTACGGCGCGCTGCTGTTCCTGCTCGCGAGCGGCCTGACGCTGATCTTCGGCGTCATGCGCATCGTCAATCTCGCGCATGGCTCGTACTTTCTCGTGGGCGGCTACGTCGCGCTCTCGGTCATCTGGACGACGGGGTCGTGGGCGCTGGCCCTGCCGGTGGCGGCGCTGGTCCTGGCAGTGGTCGGCATGTTCATGGAACGGATTTTCCTGCGGCCGCTGGGCTTCGATCCGCTGCGGCAGGTGCTGCTGACGATCGGCTTCGCGTTCCTCTTCCAGCAGGCGGCGCTCGACATCTGGGGCGGGGACCAGCTCGACATCACCCCGCCCGACCTTCTGAAAGGCAGCGTCGTCGCGGGGGAACTCTATCTCCCGGTCTATCGGATTTTCATGATCGGCATGGCGATCGCGATCGGCCTCGCGCTGTGGCTTGCGATGGAGAAAACGCGCATGGGGGCCATGGTGCGGGCGGCGGTGGACGATGGGGAGATGGCGCGCGGCGTGGGCATCGACACCTCCCGCGTTTCCATGTTCATCTTCGCCCTGGGGGCGTTCCTGGCAGCGCTCGGCGGGGCCATCGGCGGCGCCTTTCTCGGCGTCTATCCAGGATTGGATTTCGTGATCCTGCCCATCGCCTTCGCCGTGGTCATCATCGGCGGCATGGGCAGCCTCGCGGGAGCGGCGGTGGGGAGCCTCATCGTGGGCCTGGCTGACAACTTCGGCAAGGCGCTCTTTCCGGAGATTTCGTATTTCACGCTGTACGCGCCGATGGTGCTCATTCTGGCATTGAAGCCGACCGGGCTTTTCGGAAGAGAGTGAGAGGACCGTGAACGATCGGCGCAGAATTTCGATGGTGATTGCGGCGCTCGTGGTGCTCGCGGTAATCGCGCCCTTCACGAGTTCATACGCGATCATTCTGATCACGCACGCTCTCATTTTTGCGATATTGGCGATGAGCGTGGACTTATTGCTGGGTTATACGGGATTGCCTTCCCTCGGGCAGGCGGCGTATCTCGGCGTGGGGGCGTACCTCACCGCGATACTGGCCACCCAGTTCCAGTTCGGTCTGGATTGGACGTTCTGGGTCGTCATCGTGCTGGGGATATTGATCGGGGCGGCCACCGCGGCGTTTTTCGGACTGTTCGCCATCCGCGCGACCGGCGTGTACTTCCTGATGATCACGCTTGCGCTCGGGATGTGCGTCTGGGGGCTCGCTTACCGGTGGAACTCGCTGACCGGGGGGGACAACGGCATCGTGCTGCCGCCGCGGCCCCAGTTCGGCATCCAGCTCGCCGACGATGTGACTTACTTCTATCTGGTGTTCGGTTTCTTCGTCGCGTCGCTGGCGGCGCTCTACGCGCTCGTCATGTCCCCGTTTGGCCGCAGTCTGGTCGGCATTCGCGAAAACGAGCTACGAATGCGCATCCTCGGCTACGACACCTGGCTGCACAAATACATCGCCTTCGTGATCGCCGGCGGATTCGGCGGGCTTGCGGGAGTGCTGTGGGCGCACACGAACGGGCTCGTGAGCCCGGAAGACGTGATCCTCGGGACCTCCGTGGATGCGTTGCTCATGGTGGTTCTGGGCGGACCCGGAACGCTTGTGGGCGGGGCGATCGGCGCCGGAGTCGTCGTCTTCCTGCGCGAATATCTGAGCACGCTCGTGCCGTGGTGGCAGTACGTATTGGGCGGCGTCTACGTGCTGACGATTCTTTATCTTCCCGGCGGTTTGATGGGCATTCCGGAGCGGATTCGGCGCCGGCGCGCCGAGCCGGGACAACCGCAGGAGGCAACGAAACTGCAATCGGCGTCTCACTAAAGGAGGAATCATGTTGACGAGACTCGTGGTACGGTTCAGCTCGACGTTGATGATGGCGTGTGTTGCGTTGGGGATGGGCGCAAGCCCGCCCCCGGCCGGCGCGGCGGAAGAGCTGCGCATCGGCTTCCTCGCCCCGATGACGGGCGGATTCGCGCAGGTCGGCAAGGACATGAGCAACGGCTTCCAGCTGTATCTCGATGAGGCCGGGGGCAACTTCGCCGGCGCCAAGGTGACTTTCATTCTGGAGGACGATGAAGGAAAGCCGCCGGTCGGCGTGCGCAAGGCGGAAAAGCTGGTCCGCCAGGATAAGGTCCACATGTTCATCGGCGGGCTGCTGGCGTCGACCGGCTACGCGCTGGCGCCCGTCAGCACGCGCACCAAGGTGGTCTACATTCCCTCCATACCCGCCGCGGACGATCTCACGCAGCGGGAAAGCGCCAAATATCCCTTCGTCGTCCGGACCGGCTGGACGAGTTCCCAGCCCCACCATCCCTTCGGCGAATGGGCCTGCGAGCAGGGATACAAACGCATCGTGACGATCGGCGCCGACTACGCCTTCGGCTACGAAGTGGTGGGCGGCTTCCAGAAAGCGTTCGAAGATTGCGGCGGCAGGATCATTCAGAAGATCTGGCCGGCCCTCGGCACCATTGACTTCGGGCCATACATCCCGACCATCAAGAAGGACGCTGACGCGATATTCACGCTGATGGTCGGGCCGATGTCGCTCCAGTTCCCGAAGCAGTTGGCCGCGGCAGGCATAAAGAAACCCGTGCTGGGCGGGGGGACGAGCTATGACGAGTTCGTGCTGCCCTCGATGGGCGATGAGGTGATCGGCCACGTTTCCGCGCTTCAGTACAGCGCCGCGCTGGATACGCCGAAGAACGCGGCGTTCGTGAAGAAGTACCGCGAAAAATACGGCAAGGTGCCCTCCTACTACTCCGAGAGCAACTACACGACCGCCCAGATGATCCACGAGGTCATGAAAAAAACAAAGGGCAAGTGGCCGGGCGCAAAACGATTCATCGAAATACTTTCGAGCATTCAACTGGAAGCCGCGCGCGGGCCGGTCCGTCTCGATGACATGAGGAACCCGATCCAGAACATCTACATCAAGAAAGTCGAGAAGAAGAAGATGTTCGGCTACGAGAAGGACGAGCTCTGGAACACCGTGATCAAGACGTATCCGAAGGTGAGCCAGTTCTGGAAATACGGCAAAGAGAAGTTCCTGAAGCAGCCGGTCTACAGCCGGGACTTTCCGCCGTGCAAGTACTGCGAGTAGCGAAGTTACAGCCGCCGATGGACGCCGATATTCGCCGGTTTGCATGATGGAA
>JACQOK010000031.1 GCA_016202565.1 Betaproteobacteria bacterium
GATGACCGCATCGGGCTTCAGCGCCAGCGCCTGGATCACTTCATGCGGTTTTTGCCACGCGTCGCGCTTCGGATCATCGAAGACCCGCGCCCACCTTTCCGCGTCGCCGAAGCTGTGTTGGTGCGTCTGAGGCGATTGCGCTGCGGCAGGCCCCGCCAGCAGCGCGGCGCAACTCAATGGAACAAGAGCAATGTTGATCAATACGTTTCGATTCACCTTTGCGTCTCCAGCGTTGTCGCGCCTTCTTTCATTTTAGCGGAGCGGCCGGTCCCTGAGTTTCAAGATTGAGGCGGGTACGCCCATCCCGTGTGCACGGGGGCGAGTGGTGGATGCGCCGAAAATGCGAACGGCTCGACTGACGCCGAGCCGCGGCAGGCAGGCTCGAGCTGGCCGTCGGAGGGGCAGCCAGCTCCGGGATCACCCGTTTCAATACGCCCCCATGCCGTATCCCCGGCGTCTGAATTGCTCCCGCTGTTCCTTGGTGAGCACGCCGTCCACTTGTTTCCGCGCCGCCAGCGAGTTGTCGAACATCTGCTGGCGCAGCTCCGACATCTTCTTGTAGGTCTTGCTGATTGCAGCGTCGTCGCGCTTGTCGGAATAGTAGAGCTCGTTGAGACGCGCCCGTTCTTCCTGCATCTTGGTCATCAGGTCCCACTGCTTGCGGCCGGTGTCTTCCTGGATCGTGCTGATGTTGGTGCGCTGTTCGTCGCTTAGGTTCAACCCATAGGCGGGACCCGCACCATAACCGGGACCGCGGCCCCACATCATGCCGGGGCCCATGCCGTAACCACCGTATCCGCCCATCATGCCCGGACCCATGCCGTAGCCGCCCATCATCCCGGGCCCCATGCCCCAGCCCGGTCCGTAACCGCCGCCGTGGGCAAAAGCGGCCGTTCCGAGGACAGCCGCGCCTGCCAGCGCGGCGGCGATCAGTGTTTTCCGAAGAGTCGTGCGTTTCATGGTGGTTCTCCCATTAGTGAAATTGCAGAGTTGAGTAATCAGAATCAGCGAGATTCGCTGGAGCCGTCGCTGTTGCTACCTTGGCCCCCGGCCGTAGCCGCCTTGCGGCCCGTAACCGCCCATCGTTCCCGGACCCATGCCGTTACCAGGACCGTAGCCGCGGGGTCCCGGGCCATATTCGGTGCCGTTGCGCATCTTTTCCCGGAATGTGGCCCGTTCTTCCGGGCTCATGAACTGCGGTCCGTAACCCGCGCCGTAACCGGCCATTGCGCCGGGCCCCATACCACCCATCATGCCGCCTCCCATGCCCCAGCCCGTTTGGCCCGGGTGGGCATAGGCGAGGCTTGCAAGAGCGAGACCCAGTGACACCGCGATTCCTGCAGCGATCTTATGCGAGCGTTTCATGGCGATTTCCTTTTAGTGGTTGGAAGGCTTTACTTCGACCGCAGGTTGATTCAGCGGGTGCCGAATGCAAATGCAGTCTCAGTGCTGCCCATTGAACCAGCAAGTTGTAACCATTTGATTGCAGGAAATCGCCTTTTTGTATCCCAGGTTTGCAAGGCAAGGTGCTGTTACACTGCGATACAATTTTCCGGTCGGCAAACGCAGACTCAAGGTATATATCGATCATGACTGTGCAGGATCACATTCTGATCGTCGATGATGACGCCGAAATTCGCAGCCTCTTGCGGGAGTATTTCGAGAAGAATGGCTACCGCGTCTCGCTGGCGGCCGACGGCAAGGGGCTGCGGGCCGCGGTAAGCGTGGCACGCCCGGACCTCGTCGTGCTGGACCTCATGCTGCCGGGCGATGATGGCTTCGAGCTATGCCGCGAGTTACGAGCGCGCTCCAATGTGCCGATCATCATGCTCACCGCGCGCGGCGAGGAAACGGACCGCATCGTCGGCCTGGAACTGGGGGCGGACGATTATGTGCCCAAGCCGTTCAATCCGCGCGAACTGCTGGCGCGGGTCAAGAGCGTCCTGCGCCGCGTGCGGTCCGTGCCGGAGAATCTGAAACCGGACGAGGCGAGCGGATTCCGATTCTCGGGCTGGATGCTGGATATCGCCACGCGGAATCTCACCTCCCCCGAAGGAGTGGTGGTACCGCTGAGCGGCACCGAATTCAGACTCTTGCGGATTTTCCTGACCCACCCGAACCGGGTGCTGACGCGAGACCAGTTGATCGATCTCATGCTTTCGCGTGATGCCGCGCTGTTCGACCGGGCGATCGATGTCCAGGTGAGCCGGCTGCGGCATCGACTGGGTGAAGACGCGAAAGAGCCCGAGATCATCAAGACCGTGCGCAGCCAGGGCTATGTCTTCGCCGCGCACGTGGATGCCGTGCGCTGATGCGCCTGCTGCCGCGCTCGCTGTTCGGCCGCCTGGTGGTGGTCATGCTCACGGTGCTCGTCATCGCACAGCTCCTGGGCCTGGCAATCCACATGCACGAGCGCGGCGAGCTGTTGCTGCGTGCGAGCGGCATGCACTCTGCGCAGCGCATTGCCGATATCGTAAGGCTGCTGGAGTCGCTGACCCCGTCCGAGCGGCGCAAGATCGTGAAAGTCCTCAGCGCGCCGCCGCTCATGGTAAGCCTCGATCAACAGCCGCTTGCGGCAGGCGATGAGGATACAGACCGGCGCGCGCACGCGGCGTTGTTCGGGGCCATGCTCCGCCGCTTTCTCGGGGACGGCCGCCCGGTCGAGGTGGCTGTTTCGGGCAGTGCGCCGTTCAAGCCAGGGGAAATGCGCGGTCTCAAAGGACCGGAATGGCCCGGTGGAGGGA
>JACQOK010000415.1 GCA_016202565.1 Betaproteobacteria bacterium
CAGGGACACGCGCAGCTCGGCGTGACGGACGCGGTGGTGGCGTTCTCGGTGATCGACACGGGGGTCGGGATCCCGGCGGACAAGCAGAAAGTCATTTTCGAAGCGTTCCAGCAGGCCGATGGGACCACGAGTCGCCAGTACGGCGGTACCGGCCTGGGGCTTTCCATCAGCCGGGAGCTGACGCGGTTGCTCGGCGGGGAAATCCGGGTAAGCAGCAACCCCGGCAAAGGCAGCACCTTCACCCTGTACCTGCCGCTCGTCCACAATTCGGTGGCGGTGGAGAAGCGGGCGAACGCAGCGGCCCGGCCGCCGAAGCCCGGTGCGGCGCACGTGGGTAAAAATGCGGGCGGCAAAGCAGCGACCGCGAATCGGCCGGCCCCCGCTGCGCCCCCGGCGCAGGAGGATCGCGCTGAGGTTAAGGCCGCCGAGCGCACGGTGCTGGTGGTGGAAGACGATGCGCGTCTTGCCGCCAACCTGCTCGAAGTTGCCGGCGAAACCGGCTTCAAGGGGGTGGTCGCGCAGGATGCCCATACCGCCCTCGTCCTCGCCAAGGAACTTGCGCCTGACGCGATTACGCTCGATCTCCGGGTGCCCGACATGGATGGCTGGGCGGTGCTGGATCTGCTCAGGCACAACCCCGAGACGCGGCTTATTCCGGTGAACGTGATCTCGGTGGATGATCATGTGCGCAGGTGTTTTCACATGGGGACCCTCGGCATCGTGCATCAGCTCGAACCGGGCGAAGCGCTGCAGCAGGCCCTGTCCCGGATTCGTGAACTCAACGGTTGTGCGCCCAAGACGCTGCTTGTCGCCAACGGCGACGACGTTGAACGCAAGGGCATGGTCAGCCGGCTGAATGCCGATGGCATCGAGATCGCCGCCATCGTGGGTACCGGAAAAGAGGCGCTCGAAGTTCTGCGGCAGGGCCGGTTCGACTGTCTCGTGGCAAGCGCGAAGCTGCCCGACATGAGTTCGGGAGACTTGCTCAAGAAATTCGCCAAGACCGAGCGGGCCGCCGGTGTTCCCATCGTGGTGTATGGCGGGAACGGATTCGACGAAACCAGCCCGAACGAGCTGCGAGGACTGGCCGAAATCGTCATGGTCAAGAGCGTCGGCAGCCGCGAATCCGTTCTTCAGGAGACCCGCCTGTTCCTGCAACAGACGGCGGCGAACCCGGTGCCGAAAAAACAGGAAGTGCCGGTGAGCCGTCAGAAGACGTCCATTCCGGAACTGTCGGGCAGAAAGGTGGTGATCGTCGATGACGACGTGCGCAACATCTTCGCCCTCGCCGGGGCGCTGGAACAGCAGGGGATGATCGTATTCAACGCGGAGAACGGCCGGGACGGCATCGAGTTGCTGAAGCAGAATCCGGATGTCGACGCGCTCCTGATTGACATCATGATGCCCGAATTCGACGGCTACGACACGATCCGCGTGATCCGCGAACTGGAGCAATTCAGGCGCCTGCCCATCATCGCGATTACCGCGCGGGCCATGCTGGGCGACCGCGAGAAGTGCCTGGAAGCCGGCGCATCGGACTACATCGCCAAGCCCATAGCCATCGAACAGCTGCTGTCGATGCTGGGGGCGTGGCTCACGGATTGACGGGCAGGCAATGGCCGGGCTGGCAAAGGCGAAGATCCTCGTGGTGGATGACGAGGCGCATAGCCGCCTCGCGTTGCAGCAGTTGCTCGACGGGGCGGACCGCAGCGTCATGCCGGCATCATCCGGAGAGGAAGCGCTGCGGCATGTCCTGAAGAACGAGTTTGCGCTCATCCTGCTCGACGTGCGCATGCCCGGGATGGACGGTTTCGAAACAGCCGCGCTCATCCGCCAGCGCGAGCGCTCGGAGCGCACCCCCATCATCTTCCTCACCGGCGCGTATGAAGACATGGCCTCCGTTATTCGAGGTTATGCAGCGGGCGCCGTCGACTACGTGCTGAAGCCGGTCGAGCCGGAAGTGCTCAAATCGAAAGTCGCGGTGTTCGTCGATCTGTACTACAAGAACGCCGAGCTTGCCACGCAGATCCTCGAGCGCAGAAACGCCGAGCGCGCGCTGGCCCGGGCGAACGAGGAACTGGAAACCAGGATCCGCGAGCGCACGGAGAGCCTGACGGTGGCGAACGAACTGCTGCGCAAGGAAATCGCGATGCGCAGGCGGGCGGAGGAGGAACTGCGCCAGGCGAAGCGGGCGGCCGAGGCGGCAAATCTTGCCAAGACGGAGTTTCTGGCCAACATGAGCCATGAGATCCGGACGCCCATGAATGCCATTCTCGGCATGACCGATCTCGCGCTGCAGGCGGAGCTTTGCCCGGAGGTGCGCGAGTACTTGAGCGTGGTGAAGGCGTCGAACGACGCGCTGCTCACCATCATCAACGATATTCTCGATTTGTCCAAGATCGAAGCGGGCCGGCTGGTGGTCGAGGCCATACCGTTCCTGCTGCGCGAGCGCGTGGGCGACGCGATGAAAACGCTGGCGCTCCAGGCCCACGAGAAGGGGCTGGAACTCGTCTGCGAGATCGCGCCGGACGTTCCGGATGCGCTGGTCGGGGATCCGGTGCGGCTGCGCCAGATCGTGATCAATCTGGTAGGGAACGGCGTCAAGTTTACCGAGCGCGGCGAAGTGGTCCTGCGCGTCGATCTCGAGTCGCGGACCGCCGACGCCGTCGGCTGCCATTTCGTCGTCAGCGATTCCGGTGTCGGTATCCCCGCGGACAAGCAGGCGACGATTTTCACGCCGTTTCTTCAGGCCGACGCATCGACCACGCGCGTCTACGGCGGAACCGGCCTGGGCCTCACCATCTCGGCCCGGCTGGTGGAAATGATGCACGGAAAAATCTGGGTGGAAAGCGCGCCCGAGAAGGGCAGCGTTTTTCATTTCACCGCGCGCTTCGCACTGCAGCCGGAGGGACGCGCCGCAGTGCCCACGGCGGATTTCAGCGGATCACGGGTCCTGGTGGTGGATGACCACCCGATCAGCCGCCGCATTCTCGCGAACGTGCTGAAGGAATGGCGGGTGGACGCAGAGGAGGCGGACAGCGCCGAGGCGGCGTTGCGACTGGCGAGACAGGCCCGCCGCGCGGGAATACCCTTCCGCCTGGTCCTGCTGGACGACGCCATGCTCGGCACGGACAGCCATGCGCTCGCCCGGCAGTTCGGATGCGGTCCCGATTGCGGAACTCCCGCGGTGGTGATGCTCGGCTTCACCACGCGCAAGGATGAAGGCGGGAACCTCCGTGAATTCGGCAGCCCGGTTGCGCTGACAAAGCCGGTGAAGCACTCGGAGCTGCTGGAAGCGGTCACGCGCGGGCTCGGCTTGCCGGTGCCCGCGCCGGCGTCACGTGAACCGGCGTTGCCGGCACCCGCCCCGGCGGAGGAGAAGCTGGATGTGCTGCTGGTGGAGGACAATCCCCTGAGCCAGAAGCTCGCGCACTATGTGCTGCGGAAACAGGGACACGGCATCGTCGTGGTCGATAACGGCGTGGCGGCGCTCGAAGCCCTCGAGCGCCAGCGCTTCGACCTTATTCTCATGGATGTGCGAATGCCGCGGATGGACGGTCTCGCGACGACCGCCGCCATCCGCGACAAGGAGAGGAGGACCGGCGGGCACGTTCCCATCATCGCGATGACCGCCAACGCCATGGTGGGTGACCGGGAAAGCTGTTTGCGCGCCGGCATGGACGACTGTCTGATCAAGCCGATCCAGCCCTCCTCGCTGATTGAAGCGATTCAGCGTCTGCGACGGGCGCCGGCTCACGCACCGCGCCCTGCGAACGCCGGGAAGCCCGTGTTGGATCATGTGGCGCTGCTCGAGCGCATCGACGGCGACATGGATCTGCTGAACGAGATGACCGGCGTGTTCCTCAGGGACTGTGGCCGGCTCATGACGAGCGTTCGCGATGCGATCTCACACCGCGACGTTGGCGGGCTGGCATTCGCTCTGCACGCGCTGCACGGCATGTTCCGCAACCTCTCGGCAGACGCGGCGCAGGAGGCGGCCATGAAGCTGCAGGAATGCGATCTCGCGAGAGACCCGGCGGGCGCGGCGGCGGCCTATTCCATGCTGGAGAGTGAGGTCAAGTCGCTCAAGCCACGACTCACCCGGCTTCACGCATGGATCCCCCGCGTGAAAGCGAACGTTGAAGGCTGGAGGGGCGCTCATGTCAAGCCGAGCGAGTAACCGAGTCCTCGTTCGCATCGAGGCCGAACTTCTGGATCTGGTGCGCGCCTACCTGGCGAATCGCGCGAAAGACGTCGAGGTGATCAAAGCGGCGTTGCAACGGCAGGACTTCGAAACGATCCGCAGGATCGGGCACAACATGCAGGGTTCAGGTCGGACGTTTGGATTCGAAGGGTTGACCGCCATCGGCGCCGAGCTTCAGCGCGCGGTAGCCGCGGCCAACAGCGCCGAGATCATGCGGTTGCAAGCCTGCCTGGCAGATCTCGTTTCCCGCGTCGAGGTGAAAGGCGTGGAGGTCCCGAACGCGCACAGGTTGGCGCGGCCCTTGGAACCGGTCGCAGTCGGGCGCGCCGACGGACCGAATTTCCACGAGCAATACGTCCTGGTGGTGGACGACCAGGAAATGAACCGTATGATCGTCAGCCGTTACCTGGAAAAAGAAGGATACACGGTCCGGCAGGTTTCCAGCGGCGACGAAGCGCTGGCCGCGCTCGAGCAACGCCCGCCGCCGGCGGTGATATTGCTCGACGTCGTCATGTCCGGCCTGAACGGATTCGAAGTTTGTCGCCGGATCAAGTCCAATCCCAGGACGTTCGCCATTCCGGTCGTGCTGGTTACCGGCTACGAGCGCCACGAGGATCGCGTCCAGGGCATGGAGGCGGGTGCGGACGGGTTCCTGTCGAAGCCGGTTGACCGGCAGGAACTCCTGGCGCGGGTGCGCGCGCTGGCACGCCTTAACAAAACATCCGGAACACTGCAGGAGCAGCAACTTTCCGGGACCCTGTGACGGCAGGCGCCGCCCGGTCGCAGCGGACGGGTTCATTTACAGGAGGTCAGAATGCGCGCTCGATCACATCGTCATCTTTCTTGCCTGCTGGGCATGGGCCTGGTGAGCCTTGCCCTGTTCAATCTGCCGGCGCATGCCGAGCTGGTGAGCACGCACGAGATTCTTGCTTCACAGCAGGACGCACCGGCGCGTGGACGCATCAAGACCTTGATGGATCGCGCCGATGTGGCAAAGCAGTTGGAGTCGTTGGGCATCGCGCCGCAACAAGCCCAGGAGCGGGTGAACGCCATGACTGACGCGGAAATCCAAACCATCGCCGGCAAGCTGGGCACGCTTCCGGCCGGCGGCGCACTCGGCACCTATGAGCTGATTCTGATTCTTCTTGTGGTCATCCTCGTCGTGTTGCTGATTTAGTCAGGGCTGCGGGCGCGCCTTCCCGGCCACGCCCGCCAACCCTGGCGCGAAGTGGCGCGCTGACGCCTGCACGTCGTTCATCCTTTGGACGATGCGCGGTTCGCGCCGCCCATTCTTGCGCCCTGTTCCGGCATCCGTCCCTGTCTGCTCCAATCGGGCTATTGACCGGGCCGCGGAACAACGATCGTTTTTTCGCTCGTTGCTGTGGAATGGTCGTGCTCGATGTCACGTCAATAACGACCAAGAATCCGATGCCAGGGGGGGTCCCAAGGAAGCGATAATGGCGACACTCATCACCAGTCAGGACATGGATTACATGAAGGCCTTTCCGGCCGAGCAGAAGCTGAAGATCATGCGGGAGATCATGTCCAGGTCTCCCACGGCCGAGCGGGATTTCGAAGGCAACACGTACTGCGTAAAAACGATCCTGAAACTGCGGGCTGACGGCTTGCGGCTGATCGACCTGCAGCCGCAGGAGAGCGCCTTCACCAGCGTCTGGTACAGGAAGAAAAACGGATCCCTGCTGGGCCGGGCGAAAACGGAAGTTGCCGCCATGGTGGTGTGGGAATGCAGCGCGCACGATGACGATGTTACGACGGTCAAGATCTGGCAGATTATTTGAGGCCGGCGGCGGCGATTCTCCCGCGCGAGCGGGATGTAGCAATACCGCGACAGAAAATCGCGTGTGATCGCTACAGGAAAATCCAGCTTCAGCGATAGTGAGGTGCCTATGCGCCCGGTATATTGGTTAAGGCGGTTGCACAGCGATATTCGTTGCCGGGATGAGAGTGTTCAGTAGTCGAAGGTAAGGAGGTCGCATGAAATCGATCCTTGACCGTTCGTTCCGTTACACGTCAAGCGCTCAAACCGATCTCAGAAAAACGTTCGCCCGCATCCGGCGCGAGCAGCGCCTGCACGAGCGTGACGAGGTGCAGGCCGTGGCCGAAGCAAAACTGAAGGTGGCGCCGATCAGGCGCGGCAGAAGCGCGCCCGGGATGCTGAAACAGATTTCGCCCGGCAAACCGTGAAATCCCTGGTGCTTCGCGGAACGGTGCCCCATCGTCCCCATTTCGGGCTCGCCGCCAAGGCCGACGTGATGTCGAAGGCCCTGGTACGGCTGGTCGTGGAGAAAATTTCCGGCGCATTCACACACCGCGATCCGGGAGCGTTACCTCATGCGCGTCGCGGCTGGTGTTCAAGGGCACGGCGCCGAACGTTCTCCGCCCGCACGTCACCGGGCGCGCCGCGGCCGCGCCCCTGACCTCCACGGCTAGCGTTTGGCGCGGGCCGGCGCGTCGCGCAGAACTGCCGCCGGCAATTTTTTCCGACGCCGCAGCTTGAGTGCGGCCGGCTTCGGTTTTTTCCCCTGTTCCAGCCTGATGATCGCCGTGGCGCCGGATTTCGAGTCGCCGAGATGAGCCACTACTTTGTCCAGGGCGACCGCGGTGACCATTCTGACCAGTGCGATGGAATAGCGGGCGGGATAACCCGGTTGCAGCACGCGGATGCTCGCCACGGATCCGAAGAGCGAGCAGCGATTGGCGACGATTCTTTCCAGGTCCGCTTCCGTCAGGCCCGCCATATTGAGCATGAGCACGGTCGCCTCCCTTGCGTTTTCACTTCGTCAAGGATCGGAAGGTCATCATATTAGGCGGTTCTTCGCTTTTCAAGGACGGTGAATCGCGCTTGCGGTCTCAGCACAGCGCACGCCCCGGTGCCACGCGTGGCTGACGCCCGCCGGCGGTTGGAAACTCACAGTTTCGGCATCACTTGCCAATGTTTGCCGAGAAATTATCTGAAAAATATTATCCAAGTATTTGAAAGTTAACAAGTCATCTGTCTTACCCGCATTTCCGGTGAAGAACCGGCCCACGCTGCCCAGAAAGCCGACGCGCCGCAGGCGCGGGAACTGGGTACGGTGTGCATCCCACGTATACTATTGCCGCTGGGGCCCGTGACGGCGGGCGTATCGGGACGCAGATCGAGTCGGGAAGGAGCGTGCGGGTGGCGACCAAAGGCGACAAAGACAGAGACAGTAACGACCAGTCGATAAACCTGGAACAAGTGGCCAGGCTGATCGAGGCATTGGAAGAGGACTTGAAGCAGGTCCAAAGCGGCTCGCGGGATATCCAGCGGTTGCGCGACGAGGTGGAAACCCTCAAGAACGTGCTCAACTCGCCCGTGCGCAGGCATCATTGGGTGCGGGACGGGCTGCACGGCATCCGGGAAGTCATCGAGAACGCGCTGGACAAGGCGAAAACCGAAGGATTCAAAGGGACGCAATATATTTCGGAAATCGCCCGGATACTGGGGATGTGAACCAAGTGGCGGCAGGTTTCTCCAACTGTTGAGCATCGCGTAACCGGATTCCATTGCTCGACCGCCACCTCGAGCGCTGCCGGATTGTCGCCCGGTACCGCACATGTCGACAATCGACGGTAACCCTCGTGTTCGTCACGGCACGATCAAAGACGATTTCTCATTACAAACTGGAGTTGACCATGGCAGACAATGCCCGCGAGACCGTGGTAACCGATATCAAGATTCCGTTTTGGTCGATGGTGGTGCTCTTGGTGAAATGGGCGCTCGCTTCGATCCCCGCGGTCATCATCCTGATCGTCATCGGCACCGTCGTATCGGCGGCGGTGAACGCCATTTTCGGCGGGACGTTCCATTGGTGGGGCCCGGGCCGCACGATGTAGCCGCGTGCGCACGGGCTCCAGGAACACGCTATGACTACAGCGGGTGTTTCATTTCGCGCGGCCTGTCTCCAGGTCAACTCCGGCAACGATCTGGATGCGAATCTTGCTGCCGTGCGCGAGCTTGCGGGCGAAGCCGCCCGCGGGGGCGCACAGTTTGTGCTTGCGCCCGAGTATGCGTTGATGATGGACGGCAGCGGGCGCGTGATGCGTGAACGCGCGCTGAAAGCCGACGGCGGCGCGCCGCTGACCGCGCTGCAGTCGCTTGCGCGCGGACTCGGCGTGTGGCTGCTGATGGGGTCACTCACGGTGCGCACCGAGGAAGAACGCATCGCGAATCGCTCGTATCTGATTTCGTCCGAAGGAAAAGTCGTGGCGACCTACGACAAGATCCACATGTTCGATGTCACTTTGCCCGACGGCAAGGTCATCCGTGAATCCTCCGCGTACCGGCCGGGAGATCGCGCCGTGGTTGCCGATACGCCGTGGGGCAGGCTGGGGATGACGGTGTGCTACGACCTGCGCTTTCCGGGGCTGTTCCGCGTCCTGGCGCAGGCGGGCGCGCAGTTCATCACGGTGCCCTCGTCGTTTCAGCGACAAACCGGCAAGTCGCACTGGCACGCGCTGCTCAAGGCGCGCGCCATCGAAAACGAATGCTTCATCCTGGCGCCCGCCATGTGCGGCGACCATCCCGGCACCCGGCAGACCTACGGCCATTCGCTGATCATCGATCCGTGGGGCGAGATTCTCGCCGAGGCCGGAGAGACGGTGGAAATCATTTATGCCGATATCGATCCGGCGCGCGTTGCGCGGGTCAGAGGCATGATTCCGTCACTCGAGCACGACCGCGCGTTTCAACCCCCATGATACAATTTGACGTGCTCCGTACCGCTTCGCCAGAATACAAGAATCCCTGCACCCGATACGCCGTAAGCATGCCTCCAGCCGCAGTGCCGGTTCCGGCTGAATCCGCCGCGTGGTGATTCATGCGCATTCTGCTCAGCAACGACGATGGCTACTTCTCGCCGGGCATCACCGTGTTGGAACAGGCGCTCGCCCCGCTGGCGCAGGTGACGGTGGTTGCGCCCGAGCGCGACCGCAGCGGCGCCAGCAATTCGCTCACGCTCGACCGGCCGTTGACGGTGCGACGCTCGCAGCACGGCTTCTACTACGTCAACGGGACACCCACCGATTGCGTGCATCTGGCGGTGACCGGATTGCTGGACGAACTGCCGGACATCGTGGTTTCCGGCATCAACCACGGCGCCAACATGGGCGATGACACGATCTATTCTGGCACCGTCGCTGCCGCGACCGAGGGATTCCTGCTGGGCATTCCATCGATTGCGATATCGCTAGTGGCGGAAGGCGGCGATCACTACGAGACTGCAGCCCGCATCGGCGTCGAACTCGTGCAGCGGTTCAAGTCGAATCCACTCGGGCAGGCCGTGCTGCTCAACGTCAACGTTCCCGACATGCCGTACGAACGGCTACGGGGCGCCGAAGTGACGCGGCTGGGCAAGCGTCACAAGGCGGAGCCGGTGGTCAAATCGACCACGCCGCGCGGCGATGTCGTCTACTGGATCGGCGCCGCCGGAGGCGCACAGGACGCGGGCGAAGGCACGGATTTTCATGCCGTCGCCCAGCACGTGGTCTCGATCACGCCGCTGCAGATGGATCTCACGCGCTATTCCGAGCTCGATGTGGTCAGGAAGTGGCTGCAATGAGTTCGTCGCGGCACGGCGGCATCGGCATGACTTCGCAGCGCACGCGTCTGCGTATGATCGAGCGCCTGCGCGGGCAGGGCATCCGCGATGAAGTGGTGCTCGCCGCCTTGAGTGAGGTGCCGCGCCACATTTTCGTCGACGAGGCGCTCGCGAGCCGCGCCTACGACGATTTTGCGCTGCCGCTGGGATTCGGGCAGACCATTTCCAGTCCGTACATCGTCGCGCGCATGAGCGAACTCGCGCGCAGCGGCGGCACGCTGGGCAAGGTGCTCGAGATCGGCACCGGCTGCGGCTACCAGACGGCCGTGCTGGCCCGCCTGGCCAAGGAAGTCTACTCCGTCGAGCGCCTGGCGCCGTTGCTCGCCAAGGCGCGGCGGCACCTGCGCGAAGTGCGCATCGCCCATATCCGGTTACGGCACGGGGATGGCCTGCTCGGCATGCCGGAAGCCGCCCCCTTCGATGCGGTGATCATGTCGGCGGCGGCGACCCATGTTCCGGAAACGCTGCTGGAGCAGCTCAATGTCGGTGGTAGAATGGTTCTGCCGATGGCGAGCAATCGCGAGCAGCGCCTCTGCGTTATCGAACGCACGATGCAGGGTTATACTGAAAAGAAAATGGATCAAGTGAAATTTGTCCCGTTGCTTCCGGGAGTGGGATGACAGTACTTGTGCCGGATTCCCGTCTGAAGCTCGGGATCGTAATGGTGCTGGCCGGCGCACTGGCCGCCGGCTGCGCCGCGCCGCGGCGGGCGCCGGTGATTGAACGTGCGCCCCAGGCCAGGCCGGTCGCTCCCGTGACGCCTGCGCCAACGGTGAAGCCCGCGCTTCCACCGGATGCGCGCCCTGCGTTTCATACCGTCAGGAAAGGTGACACGCTCTATAGCATTGCGCTCGAATACGGGCTCGACTACAAAGAGCTTGCGGAGTGGAACAGTATCGATCCGACCAAGATCCAGGTCGGCCAGCAGCTGCGGCTTACCCCGCCGGGCGGGACCGTGAGCGCGGCGCCGCTCAGATCGGCGCCTGGCGCAATCGAGGCGAGGCCGCTCGGCACGCCGCCCGCACCAGCCGCGCCGGGTGCGCCCCCCGCCGGAGCCGCTCTCGTCAAGACCGAACCCAAGGGCATGCGCGTGCCGTACTCGGACCAGACCTACGCCCAACTCGCTTCCATCAAGCCACAGGCGGCGCCCGCCGCAAAGCCGGAGGCGCGCGCGGAGCCGAAGCCTGAAGCGCCTCAGGACGGCGGCGGCCTGAGCTGGATCTGGCCTGCGGCCGGCAAAGTCGTCGGCAATTTCAACGGCAGCACCACCAAAGGCATCGCCATTGCCGGCAAGCTCGGACAGCCGGTGCTGGCGAGCGCCGCAGGCAAAGTGATCCAC
>JACQOK010000370.1 GCA_016202565.1 Betaproteobacteria bacterium
CGACCAGAAGGACCTGGCAACCATCCGGGATTTCCTGACGCCTGAACTCTATCGCGAAATCGAAGCGGATATTCGCGCCGCCGGCGACAGCACGCAGCAAACCGAGGTCGTCACGCTCAATGCTGAAGTGCTCGATGTCGCCACCGAAGGTGATCTCTACGTGGTCAGCGTGCGCTTTTCGGGCCTGATCCGCGAGGCTGCAGGCGAGGAACCGCAGCAGTTCAGCGAGATATGGCACCTCGAGAAGCCGGTCGCCGGCCGTGGCGGATGGCTGGTCGCAGGTATCCAGCAGACATAAAACCGGCAAGCAGTAAGATTCCGTAGGTTGGGCTGAACGAAGTGATGCCCAACACGAAGCCGTAACGTCCCACGTCCCGTGTTGGGTTTCGGCATTTAGCCTCAACCCAACCTACCGGCCGCCCCACTGCTCACAGCTTACCGCACACTTTTTTCATGCTCGACGCGCTCGCCATCGCCTCGATCAACGGCGTCCTGCGCCGCAATAGCTGGGCGCTGCAGCGGTTGCAGCCTCACGCCGGCAAGACGGCCCGATTCGATTTCCCCCCGCTAAGCCTCGCATTGACCGTTCTGGAAAACGGCGAAGTCGCGGCCGCCGCAGCGGCGGCACCGCAGGTCACGATCGCTCTTACACCGGGTGTCATGCTGCGTGTTCTGGCGCGGGACGAGGTAGTATGGAACGAGATCGAGGTGACCGGCGACACCGATTTCGCTGGCGCCATCAATCACGTGTGGCGCAATCTGCGCTGGGACATCGAGGAGGATCTCGCGCGCCTCTTCGGTGATATTGCCGCATACCGCATGGTGCAGGCGGGCAAAGCGCTGGATCACTGGCGCGCCCAGAGCTTCGATAACCTGGCCCGCTCCTTCGCCGAATATTGGACCGAGGAACAGCCGTTGATCGCGCGCGCGGGCGATGTCGAGCGGTTCAACCTTGAAGTCGATCAACTGCGCGACGATGTCGCGCGTCTTGAGAAGCGCCTGGAGAATCTCCTGAGCCGCCGCTAAAAAAGCGGGAACGAAGGCCCCCCAATAAAAGCGGGAACGAAGGCCCCCAAAAAAAAACGTGTCCCCGGTGGAGCCTGCCCTCGAATGCCTTTATCGGGGGCTTCGCTTTATACGGGCTACGTTTGCTCGACGTGTGATGCTGCCGCCTTGCGGGCGTCATATTTTCCCGCCTCGAAACCGTCTTTTATCTTGGCGCGCCTGGCGTCTGGGCGGTTACAATCGGCGTATGCGGCTGTTTCGATTGCTGAAAATCCTGAGCGTCAGCCTGCGGTTCGGACTCGATGAGTTCTTCCTCGGTCACGAGCGCGTGCGCGGGTTGCGCGCCGCGCTCAATGCGCTGCTGTTCTGGCGGCGGGTCGAGGCCCCCCGCGCGGTGCGGCTTCGTCTTGCGCTGGAGACCCTCGGTCCGATCTTCGTCAAGTTCGGCCAGATGCTTTCGACGCGCCGCGATGTTCTGCCCGCCGACATCGCCGATGAACTCGCCAAATTGCAGGACCAGGTGCCGCCGTTTCCCGCCGAGCAGGTGGCGGCGACGCTGAAGCGCGTCTACAGCAGACCGCTTTCGGACGTGTTTGCGAGCTTCGAGCGCGAGCCGGTCGCCAGCGCCTCCGTCGCCCAGGTGCACCTGGCAACCCTGCCCGACGGCACCGAAGTCGCGGTGAAGGTGCTGCGTCCCCGTATCGAGGCGGTGATCGCCAACGATGTCGCGCTGCTCCACGTCGGGGCGACACTGATCGAGCTGCTGTGGGCCGACGGCAGGCGTCTCAAGCCGCATCAAGTCGTCACCGAATTCGCGCGCCATCTGGAAGACGAACTCGATTTGATGCGCGAAGCCTCCAACGCGAGCCAGCTGCGGCGCAATTTCGAAGGCTCCGCGCTGCTGCTGGTGCCGGAAGTGTACTGGGACTACTGCTCGAACGAAGTGATGGTGATGCAGCGCATGCGCGGCACGCCCATCTCCCAGGTGGCACAGCTCCGCGCCCAGGGCGTGGACATCCCCCGACTGGCGCGCGCCGGGGTCGAGATCTTTTTCACGCAGGTGTTCCGCGACGGCTATTTTCACGCGGACATGCATCCCGGCAACATTTTCGTCACGCCGCAGGGCCAGTACATCGCGCTCGACTTCGGCATCATGGGCACGCTGACCGAAGTCGACAAGAACTATCTCGCGCAGAATTTCCTCGCTTTTTTCCGCCGCGATTACCGGCGCGTGGCGGAAGCGCACATCGAATCCGGTTGGGCGCCGCGGGAGACCCGGGTCGACGAGTTCGAAGCCGCGATTCGCACCGTGTGCGAGCCGATCTTCGACAAGCCGCTGAAGGAAATCTCCTTCGGCAAGCTGCTGCTGCGGCTGTTTCAGACCTCGCGCCGCTTCAACATGGAAGTCCAGCCGCAGCTCGTCATGCTGCAGAAGACGCTGCTCAACATCGAAGGCCTGGGACGCGACCTCGACCCCGACCTCGACCTGTGGGCAACCGCCCGGCCCTTTCTCGAGCGCTGGATGTCCGAGCGCATTGGCTGGCGCGGGCTGCTGCGGCACCTGCGACAGGAAGCGCCGTACTGGACGACCATGCTGCCCCAGCTGCCGCGCCTGCTGCACCAGGCATTATCCCAGCAGGCAAGCGAGCAGGCGGGAATGCAGACTGCGGCGCTGCTGCGCGAACGGCAGCGCCAGACCCGGTTGCTCGCCATGATCGCGGCGCTGCTCGCGTTGCTCGTTGCCGCGATTCTCTTCGTGCACTAGCGCCTCCGAAAGAAGCGCGCGTTGAACGGCAGCCATGCGGACCGTTCGAACGCGTGCGATTAAAGCGGCGTCGCAGCGTCCGTTTTAATCTATATAATGAGCGCCGTTTGCGCGCGGCGCGCCAGTCGTGAGGGTGCTCATCATGCTGCTGTGGTTCGTTATCGCCTACCTCGTGGTCTCGATCACGATCGGGCTCATCGCCGCCACGCAGGTACACAACGCCAGGGACTACATCACCGCCGGCCGGCACCTGCCGCTCTACGTCGTGTTCGCCACCGTGTTCGCCACGTGGTTCGGCGCCGAGACCGTACTCGGCATCTCCGCCACGTTTCTGCGCGAAGGACTGGGCGGCCTGGTTTCCGATCCTTTCGGGGCCTCGTTGTGCCTCGTGCTGGTCGGATTGTTTTTCGCGCGGCCGCTCTACCGCATGAACCTGCTCACCATCGGCGACTTCTACCGCCAGCGCTATAACCGTCCGGTCGAGATGGTGACCAGCATCTGCATCGCGCTCTCCTACCTCGGCTGGGTATCGGCGCAGGTGACCGCGCTGGGCCTCGTGTTCAATGTGCTTTCCCAGGGCGCGATCTCGCCGGAAGCAGGCATGGTGATCGGCGCCGCCGTGGTGCTGGTCTACACGCTGTTCGGCGGCATGTGGTCAGTCGCGGTGACCACCTTCGTGCAGATGATCATCATCGTCGTGGGCCTGTTCTACATCGCGTGGCTGGTCGCCGACATGGCGGGCGGCGCGGCAACGGTAGTCCAGCACGCCGCCGCGCGCGACAAATTCGCGTTCCTGCCCAAATTCACGCTGACCGATGTCGTCGCCTTCGTCGCGGCATTGATCACGATGGGGTTCGGCTCCATTCCGCAGCAGGATGTGTTCCAGCGCGTAAACGCCTCCAGAACGGAGGCCACCGCCGCCTGGGGTTCCATTCTCGGCGGGACAGCCTACTTCCTGTTCGCCTTCGTCCCGCTGTTCCTGGCTTACGCGGCCACGTTGATCGACCCGAATATGGTGGCCGGACTGATCGAAAAGGATTCGCAGCTGATCCTGCCCAACCTGATTCTGGGCCATCTGCCGCTGTTCGCCCAGATCGTCTTCTTCGGCGCATTGCTGTCGGTCATCATGAGTACCGCCAGCGGCACCCTGCTCGCACCGTCGGTGACCATTTCCGAGAACGTCCTCAAGGGGCTGTTCAAGGAGATGAGTGACGAACGCTTCCTGTGGATGAATCGCGCGGTAGTCGTCTGTTTCGCTGTGCTGGTCACCGGTTATGCCGTCTTCACCGATGCCACCATACACAAAATGGTGGAAAACGCTTACAAGGTCACGCTCGTATCGGCTTTCGTGCCGCTGGTATGCGGGCTCTACTGGAAGCGGGCCACCACGCAGGGGGCGGCGCTTGCCATCATTGGCGGACTGGGCACCTGGACATTATTGGAGCTGGTGGGATCGGAAGAGCTGTGGCCCCCGCAGTTCGTGGGCTTTCTGGTTGCTGTGGCGGGCATGCTGGCGGGCTCGCTTGGCCCGCAGTGGTACGGGAAGGCCGGCGCCGGCGCACGGGCGGCGTAGCTCCGCCTATTACAGCGCGCCCTACCCTGACGGCAGCGCCGGCCAACGGAAATCCTCGCGGAGACGGATGAGTGGCATTGCCGTGGTTCTCATGGTTCAAGATCGCAGTGTTCGCGCTGCTCGCCTGCAATGCGTTGGTCTTCATGCTTGCCGGCACGGCGAGCGAAGCGCTCGATGCCGCGGCGTGGCTCATCCTGCTGGCGCTGTTTGAACTCGAAACCAGTTTCGGCGACCGGTTCGGGCAAAGGCATTGGGCCACGATAAACCGTGCGGTCCGGTTGGCCGCCACCGTGGCAATCGGCGCGGCCGCAGTCGGCTACGTATACGAGCACGCGTGGCTCGATGCCGTCAACGCCTGGCTCTGGATCGCGGTCGTGGTGCTGCTGGAATTCGAGGTGCGCCACCCGCGCGCCGTCGGACGGCACCGTACCGCATTCAGCGCGGCAGCGGCAGCGCTTTACACCGGATTGGCTGCGGTGATCCCGGTATGGGCGTGGCGCGGGGAATGGTTCGACGCCTATGACGCGCTGCTGTGGCTCATTGCGTTCGCCACGATCGAGATCAATGTGCTGAGGATTTCCCGCGCAGAAGCTTCCAGAGTGTAGCCCGGATGGAATGAAATGAAATCCGGGGCGTAAGAAGCGGGAACGAAGGCACCCCGAAAAAGCGGGAACGAAGGCCCCCAAAAAAAAAGCGGGAACGAGGGCCCCCAAAAATATCCGCTCCGCTGCTTCCAGGCTACCTGCTTCCAGCGCGAGTGCGCCGCAACAGAGGTGAGCACACCCGGCGCCGTTCAGACAAAAGTTCGCCTGAACTCGGCGACAAAACGGGGCAACTCTGTTTCCGCGAGCCGGTTGATGCCGGCCGCCGCCTTTCTGCCGCCGCCGGTCGCGAACTTCAGGCACAGCTCGTCCGCCCCCTGGGGCTTTTCCACCGCCGCGCGCACGCTCACCGAGTAGCCGTCCTGCTTCTTCACCAGCACCGCATGCGCGCGCGCCGGATGCTCCTGCGCGAGCTGGTTGCTGAAGAGTCCGCTGACGCGGCGGCTCCAGGCCGTATCCGGCAGTATGAACACTGCGCACTTCGCGTTCTGCATTTCCGGTTCGAGGCCCCGGGCGCGGGAAAGATCGTCCTCATAGGCGTCCTTCAATACATCAAAGATGGGTTCGCCTTCGATGAACTCGCGCGGATCGTCATAATGGCTCAGCGTTTCGAACAGGTCCGCCGGATGATAGTGCAAGTCCTCCACGGTTTCGCCGTATGCGTTGTAATTGATACACTCCCCGAGCTCCCGCAGCCGTTCGAGCTCGGAGGGCTCAAGCCGCAACGGCTCGGCACTGCGGTGTGCCGACTTTACGAGGTTGTCGCCGAAGGCGGCAACCACCGCCCAGATCCGCTGCCGGCCCGACAGGTAGCGGTCAACCAGCAGGCTGGTGCAGATATCGGGCGCGGTATCGATGAAGGTCCGCAGATTGGGATGCTGCGGAACGTTGCCTGCATGGTGATGATCGAAATAACGGCAGCGGGCGCCGCGCTCGAGCGCGTGCAGCACGGCGCGGGCGTTGGTCTCGAAGGAAAGATCGAGCACCGTGAGTTCATCGCCGCTCCCGGGCTCGACGCGTTCGACCAGCGCGATCTCGCGTTTCGCGCCGGTGACCAGCACGCTCGCACGCGGTTCCTCGAGCCTCAACTGCTGGAGCGCGCAGATTCCGTCGGCGTCGCCGTTGAAGATGTCATAGAATTGCATGAGCAGTAAGCTTGAGCGTATCGATGATACAGCGTCGTCCATGAAACGCAGCGACACTTCAGACTCGCACCCGCTGCGTGAGCGCCATCCTGCGCGCAGCGTGACGCTCGCATGGATCCTCGCGTCAGCTTACACACTGCTCATCGTCTACGCCAGCCTGCAGCCGCTCCTCGGCTGGCGCTTGCCGCCCGCGGAAGTCCTGCGTTTTCTGACCGCGCCGTGGCCGCATTACATCACGCTCGAGGATTTGCTGATCAATACCGCCGCCTACGTGCCGCTGGGGTTTCTGCTGGCGCTCGCGCTGAGCCCGCGGCGCCCCGCGCTGCGGGCCGTGCTCGCCGCGGCCGCCCTCGGGGCATTGCTCAGTTTGACGATGGAGGCGATCCAGATGTTCCTGCCCAAGCGCATCGCCTCCAATGTCGACCTGCTCACCAACAGTGTCGGCGGACTGTTCGGCGCGATGGCCGCGCCGCTGCTCTCCCCCGCGGGTTTTCCCGGCAGGCGGCTTGCCGCGTGGCGGCGGCAGTTGTTCGTGCCGGGCACGATCGCCGACACCGGGCTCGTCCTCGGCGGCCTGTGGCTGTTCACTCATCTGCACCCGACCGCACAGCTTTTCGGCACCGGCAACCTGCGCAGCACATTCGACCTGCCGGTCTATCTCATTCACACGCCCGGGCGACTCTTATCAGCCGAAGCCGTGATCGTATTTTTCAACCTGGTCGGCCTCGGCCTGTTGATCGCGGGATTCACACGCCACGCGGCGCCTCCGCTCCGGATCATTACGGCAGTCGTCGGCACGGGCCTTCTGGTGAAGACCGTTGCTGCAGTCGTGCTGTTCGGCGCACCCGGGCCACTGGTTTGGTTGACGCCCGGTGTGGCGCTTGGTTTGACGGCCGGGGCACTGGTACTCTACCCGCTCGTTCGCATGCCGTACCTGCCCAAGATGATCACTGCCCTGATTTGCCTCTGCGGGGCCGTGGCGGTAATCAACTTCGCGCCCGATAACCCCTATCAGACGGTCCCGCCGAAACTCATTCCCGGCAGCACGACCCACTTGTTACGCTTCTCCAACATCGTCCGCGCGCTCTCGGAGTTGTGGCCGTTTCTGGTCATTGGCTTTCTGCTCGCCGCCGCGGGCACCGGCCGCTCCAGTGCCCCGCACGGCGTCGATCGCACGCCGGGGGCGGGGTGATGCAGGCGACCGCCTATATTGGGACACGATATCGCAGTAACCGCCCGCTTCACCCCGAATTCGAGCGGGCGCCCCTCGGCGCCGCTCAATTCGATTAACATTCTGGCTCAACAATATCGCACCGGCTGCCCGCCTGACCTCGAATTCCAACGGACCACTCGGCACCGCGCAATTCGATTAAGATCAAGGTCGACAATGTGGCACCGACCGCCGGCGCCGCTCAATTCGATTTACACTGAGGAATAGACTTGGGTTATTACGAGAGGCACGTCTTCTTCTGCTGCAATCAGCGCGAAGCCGGTGCGCGGTGTTGCAATAACTCCGGCTCGCAGAAGATGCGCGAATACGCCAAGGACCGGATCAAGGCGCTGAAGCTCAGCGGACCGGGCAAGGTCCGTATCAACCAGTCGGGTTGTCTCGACCGCTGTGATCGAGGACCCGTGATGGTGGTCTACCCGGAAGCGATTTGGTACACCTACGTTGACAAGGAAGACATCGACGAGATCATCCGGGAACATCTGCAGCATGGCAGGATCGTCGAGCGCCTGCGTATCCAAGACAGCGAATAGTGAAACGTGAAAAGTGACGCCCCGCACGCCACCGTGCGGCCGATGCCCCCTTCAACGCTCGAGCGCGTGCTGGTCATCGGCCCCGCGGGCAGGATCGAAGTCGACATCAACGATCCCGGCTCGGCGCGGCGCGCCATCGCACTCATAGCCCATCCCAATCCCGTGCAGGGCGGGACCAAGGACAACAAGGTGGTGACGACGCTCGCGAAGACTTTTTTTTCGCAGGGCCATGTCGTGCTGCGGCCGAATTTCCGCGGCGTCGGTGCAAGCGAAGGCACGCACGACGAAGGCCGCGGCGAAACGGAAGACCTGCTCGCCGTCGTCGACTACGCAAAGCGGCGCTACGGCGATTTGCCGCTGCTGCTCTCCGGCTTCTCGTTCGGCAGTTTCGTGCAAACGCGCGTCGCCCGGCGTGTCACCGCCGGGCGGCTGGTGCTGGTCGGTCCCGCTGTGGGCCGCTTTCCGGCGGAGCCGGTTCCGGCGAATACGCTGGTGATCCACGGCGAGCGCGACGACGTGGTGCCGCTTGCCGCCGTGCTCGACTGGGCCCGTCCGCAGAACCTGCCCATCGTCGTCGTGCCGGGCGGCGACCATTTTTTCCACGGCCGCCTCGGTCTCCTGTCGCAGGTCGTGCTCGCCTATTGCCCTTGACGCCGCCGCCCATGGAGCAACTGCTCGTCGCTCGTTTACACAAGTCCTACGGCAATCACGAAGTCGTCGCCGGCATCGACCTGCAACTGAAGGCGGGCGAGTGCTTCGGTTTACTCGGCCCCAACGGCGCCGGCAAAACCACGACGCTCAAGCTCTGTCTCGGACTTGCCGATCCGGACCGGGGTGAAATCACCATGCTCGGTTTGCCGGTGCCCCGCCGGGCGCGCGAGGCGCGCCGCCGCGTGGGCATCGTGCCCCAGGTCGACAATCTCGATCCGGACTTCACTGTCCGCGAGAATCTGCTCGTCTACGGCCGCTACTTCGGGTTACCCGAAAACGATATCGCGCAACGCATCCCCGGTCTGCTTGAATTCGCGGGACTCGCCGCGCGTGCCGATGCCAAAATTCAGGCACTGTCGGGAGGCATGAAGCGGCGATTGACGCTGGCGCGCGCCCTGATCAATGACCCCGACCTGATTTTTCTCGACGAGCCGACCACCGGCCTCGATCCGCAGGCGCGGCACCTCATCTGGGCACGGCTGCGCCAGCTGCTCAACCAGGGCAAGACGATTTTTCTGACGACGCATTTCATGGACGAGGCGGAACGCCTGTGCCACCGTCTCGCCATCATGGACCGCGGCCGCATCATCGCGGACGGCGCACCGCGCGAGTTGATCGACCGCCATATCGAGCCGCAGGTGGTGGAAGTCTACGGCGACAGCGCGGAGACGTGGGCCGCCGCATTCGGCCGGGGCGCGGCGGAGCGCTGCGAGCGCACCGGCGCGACCATCTTCTGCTATGCCCACGATGCGGATGCCCTGGTGCACGACCTGGACCGGCGCACGGACTTGCGCTATCTGCACCGCCCGGCCAACCTCGAGGACGTATTCCTGAAGTTGACCGGCCGCGAACTGCGGGATTAAATCCATCTAAGCCGCCGATGAACGCCGATGGACGCGGATAACGTCAAGAACGAAAGACGTTAGCCACAGAGATCACGGAGAACACAGAGGGCTGACAAACCAAACCCGACATTGCCGTATTTTGCTTTCTCTGTGAACTTCGTATCCTCTGTGGCTTGTTTTTGATTTTCATCGGCGTTTATCGGCGTTCATCTGCGGCTAGACTGTTTTCCTAGAGAAAAGACCGAACATGAGAACCAAGGACCTGGCGCTGCCGGCCTTCAGCCTGCGTTTCGTCCACGTGTGGCGCCGCAACCGGCTGGTATGGAGCAAGCTCGCGATTCCCTCCATGCTCGGCAATCTCGCCGATCCGATGCTCTACATGCTCGGCCTGGGCTACGGGCTCGGCGCGATGCTGCCGGAGGTCGGCGGCATGTCGTACATCGCGTTCCTCGCGGCGGGCACGGTATGTTCGAGCACCATGATGAGCGCTTCGTTCGAAGCCATGTACTCGGCCTTCTCGCGCATGCACGTGCAGAAAACATGGGAGGCGATCATCAACGCGCCGGTCACGCTCGACGACGTGGTGCTGGGGGAGGCGGCATGGGCGGCGAGCAAGAGTTTTCTCTCCGGCATGGCGGTGCTTTTTGTGGCGTGGACCCTCGGTCTGGTGGCCTCCCCGCTTGCGCTGCTGGTGCTCCCGCTCATTTTCCTGACCGGACTCGCGTTCGCGGGCCTCGGCCTCATCATGACGGCACTCTCGCCGAGCTACGATTTCTTCATGTACTACTTCACGCTCGCCATAACGCCCATGATGCTGATATGCGGGGTGTTCTTCCCCGTCGACCAGCTCCCCGGATGGCTGCAGGGCGTCGCTCAGGTCCTGCCGCTCACCCACGCGGTCAGCATCGCCCGCCCGATCATGAACGGTGCGGCACCCGCCGCCGTGCTGCCGCATCTTCTGGTGCTTGCGGCTTACGCCCTGGCCGGCTTTTATGTCGCGCTGGTGCTGACGCGACGCCGCTTGCTCGAGTAACTCCTCATGCTCTGGGTAAAGGCTCTACACATCATCTTCATGGTGACCTGGTTCGCCGGCCTGTTCTATCTGCCGCGGCTCTTCGTCTATCACACGCTGGGCAAGGACGCCGCGAGCACGGAACGCTTCAAGCTGATGGAGCGCAAGCTCTATTACGGCATCATGACGCCCGGCGCGCTGCTCACCGTCGTCTTTGGCCTGTGGCTGTGGCTCGGCTATGGCGTGACCGGCGCCTGGCTGCACGCGAAGCTCGCGCTCGTGGGGGTCCTCATCGGTTACCACCTCTGGTGCGGCAGACTGCTCTCCGATTTCAAGGACGACCGTAACACCCGCAGCCACGTATGGTACCGCTGGTTCAATGAGTTTCCGGTCGCGATCCTGATCGCTGTCGTCATCCTGGCGGTGGTCAAACCGTTTTAGGAGGGATGAAACTCGTCCATTGTGTTGCCGGCTGTCTCGTCCTTGCCAGCGCGTCCGCCCTGGCCGACGCCACGGCGCGCATCGTTGTCCAGCACTCGTTCCTCGCCGGGTTCCGGTATTACGAAGGGCGGAGCTTATGGGAGGACATGAGGGTGGGCGACCCGTTGACGCTGGTGCGCGAACCCGGCAATCCGCACGACCCTTACGCCGTACGGGTGGAGTGGCGCGGGCATACGCTCGGTTACGTGCCGCGGCGCGAGAACGGCCATCTCGCGCGCCAGATGGGTCACGGCGCCCCGCTGGCAGGGCGCATTACCGACCTGCATAAAGCCCGCAATGGCCGCAACCGTGTAAGCTATGAGATTTCCGTACCGCTGAAATAACCGGGAACCTTTCGATCACGCACCTCAAGGGGGAAGCACATGAAACTGGGTCGTTTCGAGCACAACGGCAAAACCTTCTACGGTATCGTCGAGGGAGAAGAGGTCTACGAGCTCGAAGGCTCGCCATTCGAGACTTACCGCAAGACCGACCGGCGCCACCGCCTTGTCGCGCTCAAGGCGCTCGTGCCGTGCATGCCTTCCAACTTCTATTGCGCCGGACTCAACTATGCGGCCCACATCGAGTGGGCCAACCGGCGCACCGGCGGCAACCGCAAGGTGCCGGAAAAGGCCGACATCGGCTATCGGTCTCCCAACGCGTTGATCGCGGCAGGCGAATCGATCGTGATTCCGGCAGACGCGCCGGGACCGGTGGAATTCGAAGGTGAGCTCGTGGCCGTAATCGGCAAGAAGGCGCGTAATCTTTCCGAGAAGGACGCGCTCTCCTGCGTGCTGGGCTACACGCTCGGCAACGACGTGAGCGAACGCAGCTGGCAGAAGCAGGACCGCACGCTCTGGCGCGCCAAGAACTGCGACACCTTCAAGCCCATGGGGCCGTTCATCGTGACCGGTCTCGACCCGATGAACCTCATCATTTCGATCAACGTCAACGGCGCCACGGCGTCCGAATACAGCACCAGCAAGATGCTGTTCTCGGCGCAGCACTACCTCTCACAGATCTCGAAGTACATGACCCTGTGGCCGGGCGACGTGGTCTGGCTGGGGACCGACAACGCGACCGAGCCGCCCCTGAAGGATGGCGACCGGGTTGAGATCGTGCAGAAAGACATCGGCGTATTGGGCAATCCCGTTGTCCGCGCCAAATGAAGCGGTGAACGGTAACATTGTAGGTTGGGCTGAACGAAGTGATGCCCAACACGAAGAAGCCGTAATGTCCCACCTCCCGTGTTGGGTTTCGGCATTCAGCCTCAACCCAACCTACACGCACCGCCCGTTACCCGCTCACCTCTCACCGCTTACCGCTCACGGCTTCTGATGGAAAGGTTCTTCGCGCCGTGCCCGCGCGGCCTGGAGGCCGTGCTCGCCGGCGAACTCACCGCGCTCGGCGCTCGCGAGGTCAAGACCGTCGATGGCGGCGCCGCCTTCGCCGGCGATATGGCGCTCTGTTACACCGCCAATCTCGAAAGCCGTGTGGCGAGCCGCATCCTGTGGCGGGTCGGGGATGCGCGGTATCGAAGCGAAGACGACATCTTCGCCGCGGCGCGTGGTCTGTCGTGGAGCGACTGGTTCGATGTCAGGCGCTCGATCCGCGTCAACGTCTCGGCGATTCGTTCACCGGTGAAAAGCCTCGATTTCGTCACGCTGCGCATCAAGGATGCCGTATGTGATGCGTTCCGTGTGGTCCGCGGCAGGCGTCCGGACGTCAACACCGCAAGTCCGGATATCCGCATCCATGCTTTCCTCACCCGTGACGAAGCCACTTTCTATCTTGATACGTCGGGCGAAGCGCTGTTCAAGCGCGGCTGGCGCGTCGCGGGGGGAGAGGCGCCGCTGCGCGAGAATCTCGCCGCGGGTATCCTGCGTCTTGCCGGCTGGCAGCCGGACACGCCGCTGTTCGATCCCATGTGCGGCAGCGGGACGTTCCTGGTGGAAGCGGCGATGATCGCGCTCGACGTTGCGCCGGGACTGGCGCGGCCATTCGGCTTCGAGAAGCTGGAGAATTTTGATGCAACGCGGTGGCGCGCACTGCGAGAGCAGGCCAAGGCGCGGCGGCGGCCTTCGCGCCTCCTGCCGATCCACGGCAGCGACAAGTTTGGAAGCGTGCTGGCGCTCGCACGCGAAAATCTCGACGCTTCGGGGCTGCAGGATACGGTTCAGCTCAAGCAAGTGGACGTGCTCGAGTCCAGTCCGCCGGCTGAGAGCGGCATCATCGTGATGAATCCGCCGTATGGCGAACGCCTCGCAAGCGAGGACGATCTCGGGGCCTTTTACCCCAGGCTGGGCGACACGTTCAAGAAACGCTACACCGGGTGGACGGCCTACATCCTTTCCGCGGACATGCGATTGCCCCGGTTGATCGGCCTTAAAGCCTCGAAACGCACTCCGCTCTATAACGGCGCGCTGGAATGCCGGCTGTTCGAGTACCGGCTGGTGGCGGGCAGCATGCGCAAACTGTGAAAGCGTCAACCGCGATCGTTGCCGCCGCGTTGTAAGCGTACGCTCGGATCGTGCAAGAACGATCGGGAGGCAGGCGCAAGTCCGCCAAGCCGAGCGCGGCCTGCGGATCCATGACACAACACCAATCGATTGGAGGATGGAACCATGGAGAAGGAACAGACGTTGAAGATTCTCAATGCCCTGGCGAATGGGGTGCATCCGGCGACGGGAGAACAGTTTGCCGCCGACAGTCCGTACCAACATCCCGACATCGTACGGGCATTATTCGAGGCCGTGCGCACGATCGAAAGCGGCCGCGCCTCCGCAGCGGAGAGGCAACAGAGGCCGGCCTCGATGCCGGGGAATACCGGACTGCGCTGGACGCCCGAGGAGGAAGAGCGTCTTGCCGCGGCGTTCGATGCCGGCAAGAGCGTGGACGAACTCGCGCGTGCTCACAACCGCACCCGGGCCGGGATCGAGGCGAGACTGGTCAAGCTCGGCAAGCTCGATGAATCTGCGGTCACCGTGCAGCTGCGCTATCCGGCGAAACCCGCCGGGCGCCAGTCGCAGGCGGGTGCGTAGGGACGACCCCGCGGTCGAATCGCTTTCTCGACGGAGTCGCCCGCGCGGAAACGGTGGTTCAGCAGCACGGGTGACGGTCGCACGCCGTGCATGATCACGCCGATCCGCCTGTCCGCCATCGGCCGCTCCTTCAAACCGAACTCATTCTGCCGCGCGGACGAGCAGGGAAACACCGATCAACACCAGCAGCACGCTGATCAGGCGCAGCAGCGCATTGCGGGAGATGCGGCCATGAAATCGGTTGCCGATCCACAGTCCGCCGAGGGCGCACGGCAGGAGCAGCGCGAAGCCGATCACACGGTCGGCGAGAACGAGTCCGCTCGCGAGAAACACGAGCGCGCGGATCGAGGTCGACAGCAGCACCATGTTGGACAGCGTGGCGCGCAACGTCGCCTTGCCGGCAAGCCGCCGCGCGAGATAAATCGCATAGGGCGGGGCGCCGATGCCGAACAGCGTGCCCATGGTCCCGCCGGTAAGCCCCGCCACCGGCGCCCAGCGCCGGCTTATCAGCGCCGCCGTCTCGCCCCGCCGCAGGGCGTAGAGACCGTAGCTCAGCAGAAAAACGCCGAATGCCGTGAGCGTCGCATTGCGCGGAAGCGTTACCAGGAGCGTCACGCCGAGCACGGCACCGATGAGCGAGAACGGCGCCAGTGCCAGGAGTTCCGATTTGTCCGCCGCGCGCGAGAAGCGGGCGCCCAGTGCCAACGCCGCCGAGACATCGAGCAGCACGCACATCGGCAGCACAAAATCGAGCGGGAAGAAGTGCGAGAGCATCGGCACCGTGAAGAGCGACGCGCCGAACGCCGAGATGCCGAAAATCACGTATGCCGCGGCGACCACGGCCGCGGCGATGATGAAGGTCTGGAGATCGAAGGGAATGATCATCGCGTAAAAAAAGCGCCGGCCTGTTGCCCGACGCTTTCTTCTAGCGCCGGTTGAGCGGCGAGCTGCTGTCCGCTCGAACCGGCGGATTTAATCCGGCACTCGCGTGCCGGGATTAAACGATGTTGAGATGCTCGATACCCGTCATCACGTCTTTTTCCTTCGCCTCCTTGCTGTGCAGCTTGATCATCAGGCGCAGCTCGTTCAGCGAATCGGCGTTCCTCAACGCATCCTCGTAGCTGATCAGCCCCCCCTCGTACAGCTCGAACAGGTGCTGATCGAAGGTCTGCATGCCGAGTTCGCGCGACTTCGCCATGATCGCCTTGATCTCGTGCACTTCGCCCTTGAATATCAGGTCCGCGATCAACGGCGAGGTGAGCATGATTTCCACCGCACACGCCCGTCCCTTGCCGTCCTTTTTCGGGATCAGGCGCTGCGAGACAATCGCCCGGATGTTGAGCGAGAGATCCATCAGCAGCTGGTGTCTGCGCTCCTCGGGGAAGAAATTGATGACGCGATCGAGGGCCTGGTTGGCGCTGTTCGCGTGCAGCGTAGCCATGCACAGGTGGCCCGTCTCGGCGAACGCAATGGCATAGTCCATGGTCTCGCGGTCGCGGATCTCGCCGATCAGGATCACGTCCGGCGCCTGCCGCAGCGTGTTCTTGAGCGCGATGTGCCAGGAATCGGTGTCGACGCCCACCTCGCGCTGCGTGACCACGCAATTCTTGTGCTCGTGGACGAATTCGACCGGGTCTTCAATCGTGATGATGTGACCGTAACTGTTTTCATTGCGATAGCCGGTCATCGCCGCGAGCGATGTCGACGTGCCCGAGCCGGTCCCGCCGACCATGATGACCAGCCCGCGCTTGGTCATCACCACGTCCTTCAGGACCGGCGGCAGCCCGAGATCTTCGAACTTCGGTATCGCGGCGTTGATGGTGCGCAGCACGATGCCGACCTGCCCCATCTGCACGAAGCAGTTGACGCGGAAGCGGCCGATGCCGCGCGGGCTGATCGCAAAGTTGCATTCCTTGGTTCCTTCGAACTCCGCGACCTGCTTGTCGTTCATGATCGCGTGGGAGAGTTCGACCGTGTGCTGAGGCGTCAGCGGCTGGGAGGCCACCGGCGTCAGCTTCCCGTCAAGCTTGATCGCGGGCGGAAAGCCCGAAGTGAGAAAGAGGTCGGAAGCCTTCTTCTCCACCATCGCCTTCAACAGGCCGTTTATGAAATTGACTGCCTGGTCTCGTTCCATCTCGCGCTCCTCTGGTTCGTCGCCCCGGGCCACCCGCTGCTCGCGTGGCTCGCGGCGAAAATCCCCGTTACTTGAAATTGTCCTTGTTGGCCGCCTTGGTGCGCGCCTCGTCCACGGCAATCACGTTGCGCTTGACCAGGTCCTGCAGGTTCTGGTCGAGCGTCTGCATGCCGTACTGC
>JACQOK010000367.1 GCA_016202565.1 Betaproteobacteria bacterium
GAGGAACGTGGAGAGGTGCGCTGGCTGGGTTACGTCCCGCCAGGTGCGCTGCCTGCGCTTTACTCGGGCGCGCGGCTGTTCGTTTACCCGTCGATCTACGAGGGTTTCGGCCTTCCCGTGCTCGAAGCGATGGCGAGCGGCATACCGGTCATTACTTCCAACCGGGCCTCACTGCCGGAAGTCGCAGGGGATGCAGCGGTCATGGTCGATCCTCACGACCTCGACGGATTGCGGGAGGCGATGCTGCGCCTGATCGAGGATGAGCAGGAGGCGCAGCGTCGCGCCGAGCTGGGACGCGCCCAGGCCGCCCGGTTCACCTGGCAGGCCTGCGCCGAGAAAACGCTCGCCGTCTATCGCGCGGCGATAAGAAATGGAAAATAGGGAGCAGGAAATCGCGAAAGCGAAGTAAGGCGTCTCCCATTTACCATTTCCTATTCACGATTCACGAAGAAATGAAAGCCCTGCACTTCGGTCGTTTTTACCATGCGAACTTCGGGGGGCTCGAGCGCCACGTTGCGCTCCTGCTCCGGGGCCTGACGCGCTCGATGCACGTGGACAATCTGGTGGCGAGCGAAACCCTGTCGATGCACAGGATCGAGGTGGACGGATACCGCGTCTACAAGGTGCCGTCTCTCGGACTCATTGCCGGCATGGCAATCTGCCCGACGATGCCGTGGGTGGCGCGCAGGCTCCATCGGCAGGAGCGATACGAGATTGCGCACCTGCATTTTCCGGATCCGATGTCGCACATTGCCGCCCTGGCGCTGCCGCGTGACGTGAGGCTCGTCGTTTCCTGGCACAGCGATATCGTGCGCCAGAAGAACCTGCTCAAATTGTATCGTCCGCTCCTGGACCGGATTGTCGCCCGTGCCGACGCGATCATCGCCGGCACGCCGCTGCATTTCTCCTCGTCAACCCAGCTCGGCGCGTGCGCGAATCCGGAGCGGCTGCATGTAGTGCCGTACGGCATCGATTTCTCTCCCTTCGAGAAACCGGAAGCGTTCGCAGCGGGCAAGGTGCTGCGCACGCGCTTTGCGGGCCGGCATTTGATCTTCGCAATCGCCCGCCACGTGTACTACAAGGGGCTGGAATACCTCGTTCGCGCCATGTCGCAAGTAAAGCCGGATACCGTCCTGCTGCTGGGCGGACAGGGTCCGCTGACGGAAAATCTGAAGGCGCTGGCCCGATCGCTGCGGCTCGAGGAGCGCGTCGTGTTTCTGGGGCGTATCGCGGAAGAAGAGCTTCCCGCGCATTTTCATGCCGCGGATGTTTTCTGCATGCCGTCGGTGGAGCCGAGCGAAGCGTTCGGCCACGTGCAGGTCGAGGCGATGGCCTGTGGCAAACCGATCGTGTGCTGCGACCTCCAGAACGGGGTGAATTACGTCAACCAGCACGGTGTGACCGGTCTCCTCGTGCCGCCGCGCGACCCCGACGCACTGGGGCGGGCATTGAACCGGCTGCTCGACGATGACCACCTCCGGACGAAGATGGGTCAGGCGGCACATGCGCGCGCGAAGCGCGAGTTCACGCTCGAGAACATGTGGAATGGCACGCTTCGCGTCTACCGCGAGATAACGCGCGGCTAGCACGCGCACATAGGGAGGGCCGGCCTGGCGGTGATGCTATCTATTGCTAGCGGCTGCCGGGTAACGGCGTGCGTTCTGATGGCGGCCGACGTTCCGGGAAAACTTGAATTTCCTGGGGGAATAGCTGAAATCCCGCGTTGCGGCGAGGTGGTCGAAATCGAGATCGAGATTGATCCGGTTCACCATTTCGAGGTTGAGATGCCGGTAGGCGGGAAACAGCGATGCCACCTTCAGCAAGACCGAAAATAGCGCCAGGGGGATCTTGATGATTCTCGGTCTCTTGCCCAATCCCTCGAAGATTGCTTCGACCATCTGCCGGTAGGTCAGCGTCTCGCCGCCGCTCAGGTTGTAAGCCCGGTTGCAGGATGCCGGGCACGCCAGCACCGCCAGGCATGCTGCCGCCAGGTCATCGGCGTGCACCGGCCGGCGCAGTCCTTTTCCCTCGCCCAATATCGGGAAAAAACCAAAGAGGCATATAAACCTGGCAATGGTCGTGACGTTCTTGTCTATTCCGTAACCATAAATCAGCGTGGGGCGAAACAGCGTCCACGTCACGCCGCGTTCCGCGCATTTTCTGGCGAGAAGATCTTCGGAGTCGATCAGCTCCCGCACCCACTGCTGTTCCTTCGGGTCGGTGGAATTCAGTTTGCCGTAGCGGCTGGTGGAACCGAATGCCACGAGTCGCTGGATGCCCATGTGCGCGGCGACGTCGATCAACTGCGGCAGTGTCCCAAGGGGGGCGAGATGGATCAGTACCGTCGCGCCCGCGATCCTTTTCAGCGCATTCCGGTCGCGAACGATGTCGAGCTCGTGCCAGATGAGCGAATCGTCGGTCACAAGGCTCACGTCCGCGGGCCTGCGGCTGATGGCGTGAACGACGTAACCCGCCTCGCGCAGCCGGGGGATAAGGAAGCAGCCGACCTGGCTTGTCGCGCCTGTGACAATGACAGCTGGCGGGGAAAGAGGGCGCTCATCCGCCGCTGGCGGCGGCTGCGGGAGGACCGTGCGCGCGGCTTCTTTCGTTGCGGCAGGGAAAAGATTCCTGACGGCCAGGGTTGCAGCGAGGGCCGCGAACCTGACCCATACGGCTGCGATGACCATGAACAAGAGCAGCGTCGGGTAGTTCCGCCGGAAAAATTTCCGGTAGAACCGGATCATGCCTTTGTGTTTGTGCCACTCCACCCGGATGGGATGAGCGGCGCTTCCCACGCCCTTGGCATGGACGATCTCCACACCGGGGACGAACAGGATCGTGAACCCGGCCTGGCGGAAGCGCATGCACCAGTCCAGATCCTCACAATGAAGAAAATAGCCCTCGTCCATTGTGCCGACGTAATCCATGGCGCTGCGCCGCACGAACATGAAAGCACCGGAAATGGCTTCCACCGGCGTGGGGTGAGCGGGAAGCGGCTGGCCGGTGAGGATGAAGCTGCTGAAGCGGGGATGGTTGCGAAAAATCCGCGCGAGCCTGAACACCCGCACCAACGCGCGCCACGGGGTAGGCACGAAGCGCCGGCAGCCCGCCTGCTCGGTGCCGTCCGGATTGCGGACCAGGCATCCTGCCATGCCGGCAAGCGGGTAGGCCTCCATGGCCGCACGCATGCGCTCGAGCGTATCGGGCTGGATGATGCAGTCGGGGTTGAGGAACAACACGAACTCACCGCGACAACGGGGCAAGACCACGTTATTGCCGCGCGCGAATCCCAGGTTGGCGTGGTTTTCGACGATCGTGAGGAAAGGGTGCTCATCCAGCGTAGCGCGCAGATACTCAACGCTGCCATCAGCGGATCCATTATCGGAGACAAATACGCGGACCGGGACGGAAGACCGCAGCACCGAATGCACGCATTCGGTCAGGATCGGCCCGGCGTTGTAGTTGACGATTACAACGTCTATTAACTTGTCGGCCCTGTCTGCAGCGTTCGCCACGTGTAAATCAGGCGGAGGTGGCACTGCGCCGATGTTCCGGTTTCATGAATTCCGTAAGAAAGGATCGAAGCTGAACCTCCCAGTCGGCCATTTCGATTCCGAACACCCGCCTGACCTTGTCCTTGCTGGTGGCGACGGTAAGGGGTCTCGTCGCGAGAAGCGGATATTCCGCCGTCGTGATCGGCCGCAGGCTCCCCCAGCCGGTTTCCTCGCGTGAGATTTCCCGCGCGATCTCAAGAATGCGTTTCGCAAAATCGAAGCGGGAGGCGTACCCCTTTGCGGCAAGATGGTAAATGCCTGTTGCTTCCCGCGCCTGCACAGCTTTGTCCACGAGCTCGCCGGTCGCCTCCGCCAGCGCTCGCGCCCAGGTGGGCGAGCCGATCTGGTCGTTCACGACAGGCAGTTCCGATTTTTCCCGCGCCAGCCGCAGAATTGTCGTGACGAAGTTGCCGCTTCCCCGGCCGGCGTACACCCAGCTCGTTCTCAAAATGACGTAGGCGCATCCGCTTTCCGCGATGGCCTGTTCACCGGCGAGTTTCGATTTTCCGTAGGCATTAAGAGGATTGGGCGCATCATCTTCGGTGTACGGTGCGGACTTCGTCCCGTCGAAGACATAATCCGTGGAATAGTGAATGAGCATTGCGCCGACGCGCTTTGCCTCCTCCGCGATCACACCGGGCGCCACGCCGTTGACCCGCATTGCGAGGTCGGGTTCCGACTCTGCCTTGTCGACAGCCGTGTAGGCCGCGGCGTTCACGATGAGGTCGGGGGAGGCTGCGCGGATCGCTTTCCGAACGGAGTCGGGGTCGGTCAGCTCCAGTTGCGCCCGGTCGAGCGCGACGACCCGGCCGCGAGAGGGCAGCACGCGCTCCAGTTCCCATCCGACCTGGCCGGTTTTGCCGATCAACAAAATGCGCGTCACGGGAAGACTTCGGCCTGGTCCAGATTCAGGCCCTGCCGGTCCTTGCTGGAGAGCACAGGCGTGCCCTGGAGCGGCCAGGGAATGTTCAGCGCGGGATCGTTCCAGGCGATGCAGCGCTCATGCTCCGGCGCCCAGTAATCGGTCGTCTTGTATTGCACTTCCGCGCTGGGACTCATCACGAGAAAGCCATGGGCAAGGCCGGCCGGAATCCAGAGCATCCGCTTGTTGTCGGCCGACAGGACACAGGCGGTCCACTTCCCAAAGGTGGGCGATCTCCTGCGAATGTCCACCGCAACATCGTACACTTCACCGCAAGTGACACGCACCAGCTTGCCCTGCGGTTGCCGGATTTGGTAATGCAGCCCGCGCAGGACGTTTCGGGCGGACTTCGAATGGTTGTCCTGCACAAAGCGGGCCTCGATGCCGGTCCGGACGATGAATTCGCGCTCGTTGTAGCTCTCGAAAAAGAACCCGCGCTCGTCGCCGAATACTCTCGGTTCAAGGATCAGGACATCGGCGAGCCCGGTTTTGATGACGTTCATGGCGGGGTGGTAAATGGCCGAAGGGAAGCCACCAATTTGTGTTGGCCTCATGTTACCGTCAACCCCTGGCGGGCTCAAGCGCGCCTCGTTCGCTATTCGCGCAGCACGTCCTTGAGGTACCTGCTGTAACCGTTGTTCCCGATCGCCGCAGCGAGGGCTTCCAGGTCCTCGGCGGTGATGTAACCCATGCGGTAGGCGATTTCCTCGGGGCAGGAGACTTTCAGTCCCTGGCGCTTTTCGATGGTTTCGATGAACATCGATGCTTCAAGCCATGACTCATGGGTGCCCGTGTCGAGCCAGGCGATGCCCCGGCCCAGCAGCACCACCTCGAGCTCACCGCGACCCAGATTCTCCTTGTTGACATCCGTGATTTCAAGCTCGCCGCGCGGCGACGGCTTCAGGTTCCGGGCGATGTCGACCACCCGATTGTCGTACACGGCAAAGCCGGTCTGCGCATAGCGCGACTTGGGACGCTTGGGCTTTTCCACGATTGCGATCACCTTGTGGTTCCGGTCGAACTCGACCACGCCATAACGCTCCGGGTCGTGTACCGGATAGGCAAAGATCGTCGCACCATCAGTCTTGCGCGTGGCTCCTTGCAGATTGCCTGACAGCTCGTGGCCGTAAAAGATATTGTCGCCAAGAATGAGCGCGCAGGAATCCTTGCCGATGAAAGGCGCGCCGATGATAAAAGCCTGCGGGATCCCATCGGGGCTGGGCTGCACCGCATAGGAGAGACTGAGTCCCCAGTGGCTGCCGTCGCCCAGAAGCTGCTCGAAGCGCGGCGTGTCCTGCGGCGTGGAAATGAGCAGGATATTGCGGATGCCGGCAAGCATCAGGGTGGACAGCGGATAGTAGACCATCGGCTTGTCGTAGACCGGCAGCAATTGTTTCGAGACCACCTGCGTTGCCGGGTAGAGCCGGCTGCCCGAGCCCCCGGCAAGAATGATGCCTTTCACGCTTGTCCCCTGTCGGCATAATTGAGATGAAGCCAGTTGCGGTACGCGCCGCTCGTCACGTTTTCCACCCAGTCCATGTGATCGAGATACCACTCGACCGTCCTGCGCAAGCCGGTTTCGAAGCGCTCCGCCGGCTGCCAACCCAGCTCGGCGGCCATTTTTCCGGCGTTCATCGCATAGCGGCGATCGTGGCCGGGCCGGTCCTTTACATAAGTGATGAGTGATGAGTGATGAGGGATGAGGGAGCTGGGGCGGAACTCGTCAAGTATGGCGCAGATCGCGTTGACCACCTCAAGGTTGGTTTTTTCGCTGTTGCCGCCGATGTTGTAGGTTTCGCCCGGCCGGCCCCGGCGCAGCGCGAGCCGCACCGCGGCGCAATGATCGCCCACATAAAGCCAGTCGCGCACGTTGAGCCCGTCACCGTAAACGGGCAGTGGCTTGCCCTGCGCGGCATTGACGATCATCAGCGGAATCAGCTTTTCCGGAAACTGCAGTGGCCCGTAATTGTTCGAGCAGTTGGTCGTTATCGTCGGCAAGCCGTAGGTGTGATGATAGGCGCGGACAAGGTGGTCGGCGGCTGCCTTGGACGCTGCATACGGGCTGTTCGGCGCATACGGCGTGCTCTCCGTGAACGCGGGATCGTCGCGGCCGAGCGAACCATAGACTTCGTCGGTCGACACGTGCAGAAATCGAAAGCGGTCTTGCTCCGGCGCGGCGAGCGTCGACCAGTAGGCGCGCGCCTCTTCCAGCAGGCTGAAGGTGCCGATGACGTTGGTTTGCACGAATTCCGCGGGCCCGTGAATTGAACGGTCGACGTGACTTTCGGCCGCGAAATGCACGATCGCGGCGGGTTTGTGCTCCCGCAGCAACTGCCCGACGAGAGTTCGGTCGCAGATGTCCCCTTTCACGAAAATGTGTCGTGCGTCCTGTTTCAGGCTCACGAGGTTGCCGGGGTTGCCGGCGTAGCTGAGCTTGTCGAGGTTCGCGACCGGTGATTTTTCCGACGCGACCCAATCCAGAACGAAGTTCGCGCCGATGAAACCGGCCCCGCCCGTTACGAGAATCATCTATCGGCCTGGATCGTGGGCGTATCGCGGTTGACCGGGAAGCGGACGCGGAACCCTGTTCTTCGCACTGGCGCTTCGCATGTTGCTGCTGGAAAACCTATATTCTATGCGCAACAGGCGTTTGCGTGTAGCATCGCGGCCAATTCAAACAACAGCAATGAAATCGATCCTGCTGGTCAAGACGTCGTCACTGGGAGACGTGGTGCACAATCTGCCCGTCGTCAGCGATATTCATTTTACATTTCCGGACGCCCGTATCGACTGGGTGGCAGAGGAGGGTTTCGCGGCGATCCCCCGCCTGCATCCGGCGGTGCGTCGGGTACTGCCGGTTGCCATCCGGCGCTGGCGCTCGGCGCTGTGGCGGCGCGGAACCCGCGACGAGATTTTCCATTTTTTTCATCAGTTGCGGGAACACATCTATGACGTCGTAATCGACACTCAGGGGCTGTTGAAAAGCGCGCTGATCACCCGTGCGGCACACGGCACCCGCTATGGCCTCGACTGGAACAGCGCGCGCGAGCCGCTGGCGCTTTTTTATGATCGAACCTTCCGCGTGCCGTGGACCTTGCATGCGGTGCAGCGCAACCGCGCGCTCGGTGCGCACGCGCTTGGCTATGAGCCGCCGGATGGGGTGGACTACGGCGTCCGTGCTGCGGCAATCGATTGCCCCTGGCTGGTCGGGCAGCGCTACGTGGTGCTGTTGCACGCGACCAGCGCGGAGCGCAAGCTGTGGCCCGAAGCGCGGTGGCTCGAACTCGGCACGTATTTCTTACGGTGTGGCATGCGCTGCGTGCTGCCATGGGGCAATGCGGCAGAGCGCGAACGCAGCGAGCGGCTGGCCGAGCGTATGCCCGAGGCCATCGTTCCTCCCTTTCTGCGGTTGGAAGAGGCAGCAGCACTCCTCGCCGGCGCGCAGGCCGTGATTGGCGTTGACACCGGACTTACCCATCTCGCCGCAGCGCTGGGTGTGGCCACGATCGGCGTCTACTGCGCGACCGATCCGGCGAAGACCGGCATCTACGGTTGCGCGCGCGGGGCGAGCCTCGGCGGCGCCGGAAATCCGCCTCAAGCCGCCGAGGTCATCGCCGTGCTGGAGCAGGTGACCGCGTGATCAGGACGCGATTCGGTTATACGCTGCTCCTGTACGCGTTGCTGCCGCGCGCGCTTTTGCATCTGCTGTGGCGCGCGCGGCGGCAACCGGCGTATCTCAAACGCATTCCGGAGCGCTTCGGTTATTACCGTGAGCGCACCGCCCAGCCGCTCATCTGGATCCACGCGGTTTCGGTCGGCGAAACCCGAGCTGCCGAACCGCTGGTTCGCATTCTGCAGAAGAGACATCCGACGCACCGGATTCTGCTCACGCACATGACGCCGACCGGCTGGGAAAGCGGGGTCGCGTTGTATGGCGACACCGTGTCGCGTTGCTATCTGCCGTACGATTTTCCGGGCGCGGTAGCCCGCTTTCTCGATCGTTTCCGGCCGCGGGTCGGTTTGTTGATGGAAACCGAGGTCTGGCCGAATCTCATCCATGCGTGCCGTGAGCGGAACCTCCCGCTTTATCTCGTCAACGCGCGCCTGTCGGAAAAGTCGTATGCGAGATACCGCCGCTTCGCCGAGTTGACACGAGCCAGCCTGAAGGAACTTGCCGCGATCGCCGCGCAGACACCGGACGACGCGCGGCGGCTCACCACGCTGGGCGCGCAGAATGCAGCGATTACCGGCAATCTCAAGTTCGACATCGAGCCGCCGAGCACCCAGCTTGAACTGGGACGCTCATGGCGCGAGAGTTACGGAAAAAGCCGGCCGGTGCTCCTTGCCGCCAGCACGCGCGATGGCGAGGAGCAGCTGCTGCTCGCGCGCTTCGCCGAACTCGCGATGCCCTCCGTGCTCCTGGTCATTGTGCCGCGCCACCCGCAGCGCTTCGCCGAAGTGGCCGGTTTGATCGAACGAAGCGGGCTGCGTTACCAGCGACGAAGCGAGAATGCCGCCATCGATCCGCAAACGCGGGTGCTGCTCGGCGACAGCATGGGGGAAATGTTTGCCTATTACGGGGCGTGCGACGTGGCATTCGTCGGCGGCAGCCTGCTGCCGTTCGGCGGACAGAACATGATCGAACCCTGCGCCGCCGGGAAACCCGTGCTGTTCGGGCCGCACACCTATAATTTTTCAGAAGCGGCCGAGGGCGCGGTTGCCGCGGGAGCGGCGCTGCGCGTTGCGAATGCGGAGGAGCTCATGCGGGAGGCGCGGCGGCTGCTGGCTGACGCCGTCGCCGCGAAGCGCATGGGCGAGGCGGGCCTCGCGTTCAGCAAGGCGCATCGGGGCGCCACGCAACGGGTGCTCGAGCTTGTTAGATGGTGATGGGTGATGGGTGATGGGTGATGGGTGGAGGAATTGGTTTTCTCTCCCATTACTCATTACGCATTACTCATTACCTCTACTGTGTCATAAAACTTGCAGGGGAAGGTAGCCCGGATGGAATGAAATGAAATCCGGGAGAGGAATTCCCGGAATCCGCTTCGCTCCTTCCGGGCTACGATACTTTCGTGACACAGTAGGATTATGGACGTGGGAGGATAAGAATATGAGCACACGCGTGCGGGTTGTGGCAAACATTGTCGCGGCGCTGCTGGCCGCACCCGGTCTCGTCGCGGCACAGGCCACTTCGACAAGCTCAGGACAGGCCCCTTCGACAAGCTCAGGACACGCGTATCCGTCCAAGCCGCTGCGGATCATCGTTCCATTTCCGCCCGGCGCTGCGACCGACATCACCGGGCGGTACATTGCTCAGAAGCTGAACGAAGCTCTCGGACAACAGGCCATCGTCGACAATCGTCCCGGCGCAAACGGCACGATCGGGCTGGAACTCGCCGCGAAGGCGCCGCCGGACGGCCATACGCTCGTCATCGGCCAGACCGGCAACCTCGCGATCAGCCCCGGCTTGACCAAGGTCGGCTACGATCCGGTGCGGGATTTCGCGCCGATCAGCCTCCTGATCGCCTCCCCCCACGTGCTCGCGGCCCATCCTTCGCTGCCGGTGCGCTCGGTGAAGGACCTCGTCTCGCTCGCGCGCGCGAGACCCGGCCAGCTCAACTATGCGTCCACCGGCAGCGGCAGCGCGGGTCATCTCGGGATGGAGTTGCTGAAGAAGACGACGCGTATGGATCTCTTTCACGTGCCGTACAAAGGCGCCACCGCCGGGCTGACGGACCTCGCTGCCGGTCATGTCGTGCTGATGTTCACCTCCGTGCTCTCCACGTCGCAGGTTGGGAACAGGGTGCGCCGGCTCGCCGTCGGCAGCCTGCAGCGCTCGCCGTCGCTGCCGGACGTGCCGACCATTGCCGAGTCCGGTTACCCCGGCTTCGAGGTCATCTCGTGGTGGGGCATCCTGGGACAGGCGGCGATGCCGAAGGAAATCGTTGCGCGGCTCAACGGCGAGATCGTGAAAGCGATGGCCTCGCCGGACGCGCAAAAGCGCATTGGTGCGCTCGGCGCCGACCTCAAGACGAACACGCCCGGCGAGTTCGCCGCCTACATCAGGAGTGAGCGGGCAAAATGGGGACAGGCGATCAAGGACAGCGGCGCGCGGGTCGATTGACTGCTAGTGTGGTGAGTCGCAGTTTCGATGAAGAATTCTTGGTGTCACGCGCGAGGGAAGTGCTGCTTGTGGGAGGGGGCTTGCCCCCGATAGATCGCTGATCGCCAGCAAGCTGGCTCCCACAGTCGGCTTCCATAATCGTCCGCGAATTTCTGACTCAGGACACTAGCTCTACTGTGTCATAAAATTTGCAGGGGAAGGTAGCCCGGATGGAATGAAATGAAATCCGGGAGAGGAATTCCTACGATACTAACTCTACTGTGTCATAAAACTTGCAGGGGAAGGTAGCCC
>JACQOK010000366.1 GCA_016202565.1 Betaproteobacteria bacterium
GAGTACAACCCCCAACGTACATGGCTACCTCGTGTAGCACCTACACCGCCGCCAAGCCGCTGAACCGCCTCAGCTTTTACTCGTCAACCGTGCCCGAATTACGGGGAACTTCAGTCTAAACCCTTGAACCGCCAAGACGCCAAGGCCGCCAAGAAATGCAGAACGAAAGCCGACAGGAAGACAGTCGAACATCAAGCGCATGCGAATGCCACCAAGAACTGGACTTTGTTCGGTTTGATCATGTTCTCCCCGGCGCCTTGGCGTCTTGGCGGTAAAGAATTCTTGGGAGAGCAATGAAAAAAGCCGGCGCGAGGCCGGCTTGCTGGTGGAGGAACAGCCGACTACGCCGCAGTCTGGGCGGGTGTCTCGGCTTGGGACGCTTTCGTGGATTCCTTCGCTTCCGGCTGCTCGCCGGGTTCCGGGCGATCCAGCAGCTCGACATAAGCCATGGGCGCGTTATCGCCCTTGCGGAATCCGAACTTGAGGATACGCAGATACCCGCCGTTGCGCTTGGCGTAGCGGGGACCGAGTTCGTCGAAGAGCTTCACCACGTTTTCGCGGTCACGAAGGCGGTTGAACGCGAGCCGCCGGTTGGCGAGTGATGGCGTCTTGCCGAGCGTGATGATGGGCTCGACCACGCGCCGCAGCTCCTTTGCCTTGGGCAGCGTGGTCTTGATCACTTCGTGCCGCAGCAGCGAGTTGGTCATGTTGCGCAGCATGGCCAGGCGATGGCTGCTGGTGCGGTTCAGTTTTCTTAAGCCGTGACGATGACGCATATCCCTTCCTTCCGGAAAGGATGAAGGCGGAAGGATGAATGAAAACCCGAAACGGATCTACTTCATCCTTCATCCTTCATCCTTGTCGTTAGACTTTCTCCAGCCCCGCGGGCGGCCAGTTCTCGAGCTTCATTCCCAGGGTCAAGCCGCGCGAGGCGAGCACTTCCTTGATTTCGTTGAGCGACTTGCGGCCGAGATTGGGCGTTTTCAGAAGCTCCGTCTCGGTGCGCTGGATGAGGTCGCCGATATAGTAGATGTTCTCGGCCTTCAGACAGTTCGCCGAGCGCACAGTGAGTTCCAGATCATCCACGGGCCGCAGCAAGATGGGGTCGATCTGCGTCGCTTTCTTCTCCTCGATCTGCGTGGGCATGCCCTTCAGGTCCGCGAACACGGTCAGTTGTTCGACGAGGATTCTGGCGGCATAGCGCACGGCCTCTTCCGGATCGATCGCGCCGTTGGTCTCGATGTCCATGATCAGCTTGTCGAGATCGGTGCGCTGTTCGACCCGCGCGGATTCGACCGAATAACTCACCCGGCGCACCGGGCTGAACGAGGCATCGAGCAGGATGGCCCCGACGTTGCGCCCTTCTTCCTCGCCGGTCTTGCGTGTGGTCGCGGCGATGTAACCGCGCCCCTGCTCGACCTTGATCTGCATGTCGAGCTTGCCGCCGGCCGCGAGATGCGCGATGACATGATCGGGGTTCACGATCTCGACATCGTGCGTGACCTCGATGTCGCCCGCGGTCACGACGCCCTCCCCCGACTTCTTGAGGTTGAGCAGCACTTCCTCGCGGTTGTGAAGCTTGAGCACGATGCCCTTCAAGTTGAGCAGGATGTCGACGACGTCTTCCTGCACGCCGTCGAGCGTGGAATATTCGTGCAGCACCCCGTTGATCTTGACTTCGGTCGCGGCGTAGCCCGGCATCGAGGACAACAGCGTGCGGCGAAGCGCGTTGCCGAGCGTGTGGCCGTAGCCGCGCTCGAATGGCTCCATCGTGAGCTTGGCGTGGTACGGCGAGATGTTCTGGACATCAATGATGCGAGGCTTAAGAAACATACTGCTTTGCATGGCTTGAATACCTCTCGGAAATTACTTCGAGTAGAGCTCGACCACCAACGATTCATTGATCGTGGACGGGAGCTCCGAGCGCTGCGGGCGCGCCTTGAAGGTGCCCTTGAGCGCCTTGGCATCGACTTCCACCCACTCCGGATGACCGCGGGATTCCGCGGCCTCTGCCGCAGCCTTGATGCGCAACTGGTCCTTGGCCGACTGCGCGACCTCGATCACGTCGCCCGGCCGGCACTGGAACGAGGGAATGTTGACGCGTTTGCCATTCACCAGGATGCCGTCGTGGCGCACGACCTGGCGCGCCTCGGTGCGCGAGGCGCCGAAGCCCATGCGGTAGGCGACGCTGTCCAGCCGGCTCTCGAGAATCTGCAGCAATGCCTCGCCGGTCACTTCCTTGCGGCGAGAGGCCTCGTGATAGCTCTTGCGGAACTGGCGCTCGAGCAAACCATAGGTGCGGCGCAGCTTCTGCTTTTCACGCAACTGAACCCCGTAACCGGAAAGACGGGTGTTCTTCTGCCCATGCTGTCCCGGCGGGTAGTTGCGGCGCTCTATCGCGCACTTGTCGGTGAAGCACTTCTCGCCTTTGAGGAACAGTTTCTCGCCTTCGCGGCGGCACTGCCGGCATTTTGCGTCGAGATTCCTTGCCACAGTCGGATCTCCCTGTTAAATACGGCGCTTTTTCGGCGGCCGGCAGCCGTTGTGCGGCACCGGTGTCACGTCCGAAATACTGGTGATCTTGAAGCCCACCGCATTGAGGGCCCTGACCGCGGACTCGCGGCCCGGCCCCGGACCCTTGATGCGCACTTCGATGTTCTTCACGCCGCACTCCTGCGCCAGTTTGCCGGCGTGCTCGGCCGCCACCTGGGCGGCGAACGGCGTCGACTTGCGCGAGCCTTTGAAGCCGTTGCTGCCGCAGGTCGCCCAGGCCAGGGCGTTCCCCTGGCGGTCGGTGATGGTCACGATGGTGTTGTTGAAGGACGCGTGAACGTGGGCGATGCCTTCCGCCACGTTCTTCTTGACCTTTTTGCGCACCCGGGTGCTTGCTTTCGCCATATCGGATTAACCTTTAAACGGTTGCTGCCTTGATGATTCTGACCGCCGCCTTGCGCGGCCCCTTGCGGGTGCGCGCGTTGGTGCGGGTGCGCTGGCCCCGCACCGGCAGTCCCGCGCGGTGGCGCTTGCCGCGCCAAGTGCCGAGATCGATCAGGCGCTTGATGTTCATCGAAACTTCCCGTCGCAGGTCGCCTTCGACCGTGTACCTCGCCACCTGCTCGCGGAGCTTGTCCATCTCGGAGTCGGACAGATCCTTCATCTTGGTGGCGCGGTTCACACCGGCCGCCGCGCAGATCGCACGCGCGTTGCTGCGACCAATGCCGAAAATCGCCGTCAATGCGATTTCCGCATGCTGTTGATTCGGAATGTTGACGCCACCTATGCGGGCCATGTCTTACCCCAGAACGGAAAACTTGAAATTTTAGCGCCTAACAGGCTAATTTTCAATCAAAAATCAGCCTTGGCGCTGCTTGTGGCGCGGATCCGAACAGATCACCCGCACCACGCCCTTGCGCTTGATGATCTTGCACTTGCGGCAAATCCTTTTCACCGATGCCCGTACTTTCATGTTCGCTTCCTTAAAAAAACCGGTAAATCGTGAATGGTTAATCGTGAATCGTGAAACCGCTCATCGGCTTTTCTATTCACCATTTACTATTCAACCATTCACCGCCCTTACTTCGCCCGGAACACGATGCGCCCGCGCGTAAGATCGTAGGGCGTGAGTTCCACCGTCACCTTGTCGCCCGGAAGGATCCGGATGTAGTGCATGCGCATCTTGCCGGAGATATGTCCGAGCACCACGTGGCCGTTTTCGAGCTTTACGCGAAACGTCGCGTTCGGCAGGGTCTCCACGATCTCGCCCTGCATTTGTATCGTTTCCTCTTTCGCCATTAC
>JACQOK010000368.1 GCA_016202565.1 Betaproteobacteria bacterium
CGCAAGCCAGCCGGACAGTGGTGCGAGCGGCTTGTAATAACGCTGGTCGAACACCGATGCGATCGAGGCGACGTTGAGCGCACCGGATGCCGCGACGATGAGGAATACGGCGAAGACGTGCGGCAGCCCCCACACGGTCTGGTTGTCCATTCCGGTGACGATGTGTCCTTCGGTCTCCATGTGGTACGCGGCGCCGAGACCCATCGCGACGAGGACGGCAAGCGCGATGAAGAGGAGCCAGTAGCCCCGGCTGCGGCCCTCGATCTCCCTCAGCGCGAGTGTGGCCATCTCAGAGCCCTTGGTAGCGCACGCCGGTGTCAAGTCGCAGATCGGCGCGCAATTGCAGCGTCGTGCGCTCACGGATGCGGCGCGCAATCGTGCTCGCAGGATCGTTGAGATCGCCGAACACGATCGCCTCGTGGCGCGCCGCCCTGCACGCCTCGACGCACGCCGGCTCGCGCCCGCGATCCACGCGGTGCACGCACAGCGTGCACGCTTCGACAGTGCCTTTTCCGCGCGGCACGTCCGGCTTCTGGTCCGTGAGGTTCTCATGCACGAAGGAGCGCGCCTTGTAGGGACAGGCCATCATGCAGTAGCGGCAGCCGATGCAGGTATGCCGGTCGACGAGCACAATGCCGTCGGCGCGCCTGAACGAGGCGCCGGTCGGACAGACGTCCACGCACGGCGGATGCGCGCAGTGCTGGCACATCACCGGCGCGGACTGCGTGCGTCCGCTCTTCACCTCTTTCAGTTCCACCTTGCGGATCCATTGCGCATCGGTGGGGCGTGTCCCGAACCCGAGCCCGTTCTCGCGGCGGCACGCATCCACGCAGGCCGTGCAGCCATTCGCGCAGCGCGTGGTGTCGATCAACATTCCCCACCGGACCTTGCCCGATACCCCCTTCGCGGGCGCATCACCCCGCGCAAACTCAAAGAGCATCAACCCGGGTGCAATCGCGACGCCGGCGAGCGCGGCAGCCGCGCCGATGAACCTGCGGCGCGGCAGCGCCGTCGACTTGTCCCCGCCATGGCGCCGGTCCGTCATCGCCGAGTCCCCACCCGCTCTGATTTCGGCCGCGCCGAATGGCACTCGAAACAATCGAGCTTCACACCCGCGTAGCTGTGGCAGCTCGCGCAGAAGTCCTCGCGGCGCGCGGCCACGCTTCCGCTCGCGCGGCTCGCATGGCATGCGATGCATTCTGTCAGGCTCGCCTTTTCTCCGCGCACCCCCTGACGCACGGTCTGGTCGCGCTGATGCCGCAGCATCTCCGCGTGCTCCCGGCGCATGCGCTCCGGTTCCGCGATGCACTTCTCCCCGCGCGCCTGCTCGATCACGGGCTTGGGCGTGCGCCCGCCCGCCTGCGCGGGCAGCGCCGCCAGACACAAAGCACCAAACACAAGCATCAACATGCGCCGCATCGCTTCGTCCCGCCCCTCAATCCTGAAACTTCAATCCTCAGTCCTCGATCCTCGATCCTGATTCCTACTCGCCCATCCCCATCTGAATGTAGCCGCTCGGACAGACGTCCTTGCAGATATGGCACCCGATGCAGCGGGTGTAATCGGTGTCGACGTAACGCCCGACCGCTGCTTTCGCCTTGGGCACCTTGAATACCGCCTGCTGCGGGCAGTAAATCACGCAGTTGTCGCACTCCATGCACAGCCCGCAGCTCATGCAGCGTTCGGCCTCGGCCCGCGCGTCCGCTTCGGCAAGAGCGCGCACGCGTTCGCCGAAATGGCCGAGCACCTCTCCCGCCCCGATCTCGATCTCCTCGCGCCGGTGGCGCGGCACGTGCTGGAAATGGCCGAGAAACAGCTCCGGTGCGAGCACGATCTCCGCGGGCGAACGATCCTCGTAGTTGTGCACGACGGACTTCTCGCAGCCGGCCGCGGGCGCTCCAGCTTGCCCGTCCTCTTCCGGCTCGGGTGCCCGGCCCTGCAGCGCCGCGAGCAGGTTGAAATGACACACATCGACCTTGGGCCGGCGCCCGGGAACGCCCTGGGAAAGCTGCTGGTCGATCGCGTCCGCGGCTATCCTCGCGTGCCCCACTGCGGTCGTGAGCAAGTGCGGCCGGATGACGTCCCCGCCAACGTAGACCCGCTCCTGCCCGTTGACGCGGTATAACTTGTCGGCGGAGATCAGTCCCTTGCCGTTGTCGAATTGCTCCATGCCGGCGAATTCGCCCTTCTGGCCGATCGCTGAGACGATGAGGTCGCATTCGAGGTCGAATTGCGTCCCTTCCTTGACCGCCATGCTCCCCTCTTTCCACTCGACTTCCGCCAGGCGCAGCGCCCGGGCGCGGCCGTCAGAACCGCGCACGACTTCGACCGGGATCACGCAGGCGAGGATCTTGACTCCTTCGCGCTTCACAGCTTCGATCTCGCTGCGGCTCGCGGGCATCTTTTCCACGGGCCGGCGATAAGCGATGGTCACCTCAGCACCCTCGCGCTTCGCCACCGCGGCGACATCCTTCTCGATCTGCCCGAGACCGTTCTGCGGGTCCGGGATCTCGTATTTCTCCGAGACGTAACCCAGGCGCCGCGCCACGGCCGCCACGTCCATCGCCGTGTCGCCCCCGCCGATGACGACGACGCGTCGCCCGACATGGCGCAGCGCGTTGCTGTTGAAAGCGCGCAGGAACGAGATGCCGGAAATGCAGTTCGGCGCTTCCCCCCCGGGGACCTGCAGCGCGGTGCCCGCCTGGGCGCCGATACCGACGAAGACCGCGTCGTATTCGCGCTCCAGCTCGGCCAGGGCGATATCGATGCCGACACGGCAGTTCGTGCGCACCTCCACGCCCATGTCGAGGATGCGCTGGATCTCGGCATCGAGAACTTCGCGCGGGGTGCGGTAGCCGGGGATGCCGTAGCGCATCATGCCCCCGAGCTTCGGATTGGATTCGAAGATGCTGCAGCCGTGGCCCCTGAGCCGCAGATGGTAGGCGCAGGCGAGCCCCGCCGGCCCGCCGCCAATGATGGCCACGCACCGGCCGCTCTCCCGCTGCGGGCGGGGGAAGGCGAGACCGTGCTCGAGCGCCCAGTTGCCGATGAAGTGCTCGACCGCATTGATGCCGACATGGTCCTCGACGCTGTTGCGGTTGCATGCCGACTCGCAGGGTGCCGGGCATACCCGTCCCATCACCGCGGGAAACGGGTTCGCCGCGGTCAGGCGACGAAACGCGTGCTCCTGCCACGCCACACCCGGCGCGGGCTTCTCAAGCCCGCGCACGATGTTCAACCAGCCGCGGATGTCCTCCCCCGAGGGACAGCTCCCCTGGCAGGGTGGCGTGCGATGCAGGTAGAGGGGGCACTTGTAGGTCTCGTTCGCCTTGAAGATTTCCTGGCGCCAAGGCAGATGCGCGCTGTCGCCGTCCTGGTAACGGCGGAGGGTCAGGCTCTCGTTTCCGGTTGGGACCGACATTTGGGTTCGCTCCGCGTTTGGGACCCAGGTTCTAGACCTTGGCACCGAGCTGGATCGCGCTCGACACCAGTTGATGGACGCCGCCGACCATGCTCATCTCGTACTCGTAGTAGGGCAGCACCCTGGTGAACTGCGCCTTGCAGATGGCGCAGATCGTCGCCATGAAATTGACGTTGTGCTCGTCGACCACCTGCTTCAGCGCCCGCATGCGGGGCGCCGCGCCCTTCACCCTCAGCTCGAGCAGTTCGTCGGTCAGCAGCCCGCCGCCGGCGCCGCAGCAGAACGTCTTCTCGTGCGTCGTCTCCGGATCCATTTCGACGAAGTGGTTGGCGCACGCCTTGATGATCTCGCGCGGGATCGTGAACTGCCCGCCCGGCACGCCGCCCATGCGCGAGGCGCGCGCAACGTTGCACGAATCGTGGAAGGTGACGACCCGATGATCGTTCGCCTCGGGATCGAGCGCGAGCGCGCCGCGCCGGATGAGAGCGTGCGTCAACTCGCAGATGTGCTCCGGGAAGGGGTAGCGGGAGTCCAGCGTTTCGATCGGACCGATGAGCGTGTTCCAGAAACTGTACGCGGCGCGCCAGGCGTGCCCGCATTCGCCGATCACGATGCGCTTGACGCCGAGTTCGAGCGCGGCCTCCTTGACGCGCATCGCGATTTTCTTCATCTGCCCGTAGCTGCCGACGAACATGCCGAAATTGCCGGCCTCCGAGGCGTGCGTGCTGAAAGTCCAGCGGATACCGGCCTGGTGGAACACCTTGGCGTAACCGATCAAGCTCTCGACGTGCGGTTCGGCGAAAAAATCAGCCGACGGTGTCACCAGCAGCACCTCGGCGCCCTTCTCGTCGAGCGGAAAGCGCACGTCGATCCCGGTGGCCTCCTTCACGTCCTCTTCCATGCCCTCGAGCGTGTTCTGGAGTGCTGCGGGAGGAAGCCCCAGGTTGTTGCCGATCTTGTGTACCTTGCCGATGATCTCGTTCGTATACTTCGAGCCGTAGCCCACCGTGTCGAGGATTTCGCGTGCCGCCATCGTGATCTCGGCCGTGTCGATCCCGTACGGGCAGAACACCGAGCAGCGGCGGCATTCCGAGCACTGGTTGAAATAGGTGTACCACTCGTCCAGCGTTTCCCGCGTCAAATCCTCCGCGCCGACAAGCGATGGAAAGAGCCTGCCGGCGAGGGTGAAATGGCGCCGGTAAACCTTGCGCAGCAGATCCTGGCGTGCCACGGGCATGTTCTTCGGATCGCCCGTCCCCAGAAAATAATGGCACTTGTCGGTGCACGCCCCGCAGTGCACGCAGGCGTCGAGATAGACCTTGAGCGACCGATACTGGCCGAGCAGTTCACCGAGCCGCGCGAGCGCCTTGTCGTGCCAATCGTCGACGAGCGCCCCGGGAAATCCGAGCGCCTGCTGCATCAGGGCATTGGCGGCATACGGCTTCGAAGCCGCCATCGCGTCCCTCGCAAGGATCGGGATGACGCGATGGCCGGTCAACTGCGGGGTTTCGAATTTCGGCGCCGCCATTATTAACCCTTGCGCAAGCAATTGACGGCTTGCTTGTGCCACGAACCTCCCCTCCCCTGCGTAAGCGGGGGAGGGGCGGGGGTGGGGGCTGAGCGTCGCGGCATATGTTTACGAAGCTCAGTGAGCCGCCCACGGCGTCACATGCCGGTGCTCGCGCGGGTCGTCGACCTGGTTGCGCGTGGGGCTGAAGAACACCCCCGGCGCATGCAGCAGCTTGCTCGCCGGAAACAGCGCCATCAGCAACGCGACCAAGAGCAAGTGCACGAGCAGCACCGGGTCGGCGGGCAGCGGCTGCCAGTCGAGATACAGGAGCCCGAGCATGAATGCTTTCACTGCGACGATGTCCGTCGCGGCGACATATTTCAGCGCCAGTCCCGAAGCGGCGATCCCGGCGAGCAGCGCGAGCATCAGGTGATCGGAATAGGTGGAGATGTAGCGCACGCGCTCGACCAGGAAGCGCCTCGCCCAAAGCCCGGCAAGGCCCGCGAGCATCGCGATACCGGCGTAGATTCCGGCGGGCTGCGCGAGCGCGACCCAGCCCCATACGGGCTCGGTGAAGTAACGCAGGTGTCGCGCGAGCACCAGCGCCAACGCCGCGTGGAACACCCAGCCGAAGACCCAGATCCATTTGTTCGAGCGGTAGAGGCTTTCGAAGAGGATGACTTCGCGCATGACGCGCGAGGCCGCGCCCGCGCCGGTGATCGGCGCCGGCGTGGTCGGAATCTTGAGCGGGGCGGGGGTGCGCGCGTAATCGAAGACGCGCCACGCGAGTCCGGCTGCGAACACCGCCGCAGCGGCGTAGAAGAGGCTCGCGTAGAGGACGGTCAGCAGCGACATGGCGCGCTCAGCGCAGGTGATGCGCCCGACACGAATCGGCGGCCACGTGCTCTATACACAGCCGGTGGGCTTCGGCAGCCCGGCGATCTTGCATGCCTGCTTCGCGGGACCGTACGGAAACAGCTCGTAGAGGTATTTGTTGTTGCCTTTCTCGGGGCCCAGTTTCTTGCCGATCGCCTTGGTAAGCACGCGGATCGCGGGCGCGATCTGGTACTCGGTGTAGTATTCGCGCAGGAAATTGACCACTTCCCAGTGGTTGGGCGTCATGTCAATGTCTTCCTGCCTGGCGATGAGGTTCGCCACCTCCTCGCTCCAGTCGGAAAGATTCTGCAGATAGCCTTCTTCGTCGGTATCGTAAGTCCTGCCGCTCAGTTCAAGTCCCACTGCTCGTCTCCTCTCGAAAAAGTTTGCGTATACGCGTCTACAGCCACGATTGGCAATTCGGGCGTTCGCAAACGAGGTCCACGAAGCCGTCGTAATCGACCAATTTGACCCCCTGGATCACGCGCCCGGCCATGCCGCGCGCTTCGAGATCAGGCCTGAGCGCATAGATGTCCATGCGCTGCATCGCTTCCCGCAGCCGGGGCTCCGCCACGTTGCCTCTTGTCGCCGCATAGACGCCGTCCTCGATCAGCAGCAGCGCCGCCCCCGGCAGGGCGAGCCGCAGGCACGATTCCAGCGCGTTGCGCTCATAGGGACTCTTGTTGACGATGTGCAGCAAGCTGTCCTCCTCCGGATCTAAGAACTGATCACCACGTCCTGGACCGCCATCAGCTCGGCCAGCTCCGTCGACGAGAGAACCTCCACGGGCACGATGAGGTCTTCCGCTGCAAGCCCGCGTGCCTCCAGCGATTCGCGCTCGGCGTATAGCTTCTCCACGTCGTAGCCCTCGAGCGCGCGATACGCGGGCGAGAAGTTCTTGATCTCGAGCGCCTTGGTCTGCTGCCCCTTGGCGAGCTGGTAGACCCCGTCATCGACGAACGCAAGCGAGACGTCCTGGTCGAACGCCGCGGCGATCAGGACCACCTCGAGACCTTCCAGTGCATAGATCGTCCCGTACGGCGCCTTGCGGTTCACGAACATGAATTTCTTGATCCTGCCCGCAGATTCGCCTCCGGCATCGTTTTCAAATTCGCTCATCGGCCGCGTTCCCGTTCAGTCCCCGAACACCACCAGCCGGTCGCCCTCGATGCCGGTCTCCACGAGCTGGCCGAGCCCCGAGATGCGAAACCCGGGCGCAAGCATTTCGTCCTTGATGCCGCGCCGCAGCGCGGCCGCGACGCACACCACGAGGTCGATGCCGTGTTCGCCGGCGAGCTTCGACCAGCGGTTGACGAGGTGCCGGTCGTCCTGGGGCGGCTCGGTATGCTTGGTCGAGTTGTTCACGCCGTCGTGGTAGAAGAACACGCGGTGAATCGCGTGGCCCTTCGCGATCGCGGCTTTCACGAACTGGTAGGCCGAATCGCTCGCCTGATGCGTATAGGGCCCTTCGTTCACCAGGATTCCGAGTCTCACGCTTGGGCCTCCGCTCAGAACCTGATGTGTGCCGACGCGTTCAGCGTGTAACGCGCCCCGCGCCAGTTGTCGATGTGGTACTTCGTGAACGGCAGCCCCGTTTTCCGGAAAAACCCCGGCCAGCCGATGCGCTCGATCCAGTCGGACATCCGCTCCCACGGGTGCCCGTCCTTCTTGTAGGCGTGCAGGATCTGCTTCACCACTTCCGCGACTTCCGGCCAGCGCGGCGGGTTGTTTGGCAGGCCCGAGGCGACCAGCTTGTGGAAGGTCGGCCGGATGCGGGCGTTGGAATTCTTCCCGCCCACCCAGATCGCGAGCTTCGTGTGCACCGGATCGTTGATCTGCATCGGTGGGCACGGCGGGTAACAGGCGCCACAGCACATGCATTTCTTCTCGTCCACTTCCAGGGAAGGCTTGCCGTTCACGAGCGCGGGGCGGATCGCCGCGACCGGGCAGCGTGCGATCACCGCGGGGCGCTCGCACACGTTGGCGACGAGGTCGTGGTTGATCCTGGGGGGCTTCGTGTGCTGCACGATGATTGCGATGTCGGCCTGTCCGCCACAGTTGATCTCGCAGCAGGAGGTCGAGATCTTCACCCGGTTCGGCATCTCGCATCTCACGAACTCGTCGTAGAGTTCGTCCATCAGCGCCTTGACCACACCGGAAGCGTCGGTGCCGGGAATATCGCAGTGCAGCCAGCCCTGCGTGTGCGCGATCATCGACACCGAGTTCGCAGTGCCACCGACCGGAAAACCGGCTTCGGTAAGCGCCGTGATCAGCGCGTCGACCTTCTTCGCATCCGCCACCATGAACTCGATGTTCGACCGTGCCGTGAAGCGCACATAGCCGTCGGCGTAGTGGTCGGCAATGTCACAGAGCTTGCGCACCGTGTGGTGGTCCATCTGCCGCTGGGTGCCGGCCTTCACCGTCCAGATTTCGTCTCCGGACGCGGCGCGGTGCATAAGCACCCCGGGCCGCGGGTGGTCGTGGTAGATCCATCGGCCGTAGTTCTTCTTCATCACCGGATGCATGTACGGCATCGGATCCGGCGCGCCATATTCGATGGGCAGACGTTGTTGTGCTTGAGCCATTGATCGTGCCTCCTGCCGGATTCTGTTTCCTACGCCGCTTGCGGCCGCCCTTGCGCCTTTTCGACCTGCTCGTCCCAGTCGTCGGTGCGCACGTAGGGATTCGTCCTGGGATGCAGCACCATGTTCGGGTCGAACGGCAGACCGAGCGCTTCCAGAAAATTCGCAAGCCCGATGCGATCGATCATCTCGCCGATGCGCTCGTGCTCGAGCGCGTTCTCGCCGTAGAACTCGATCACCTTGCGGGCGAACTCGTTCAGCTTCTCGAAGTCCTCGTCGGACTCGAGCTTCATGAACGGCACCGCCACGGTACCCATGGTGGCGCCGATCTTGAGCACGCTCTTGCCGCCGATGCAGATGGTCACGCCACGGTCCTTGCCCGGCAGCAGCCCGCCGCGGATCACGTTGAGGCAGTGCGCGCAACGCACGCAGTCCCGGTTGTTGATGACGAGCGACATGTTCTCGTCGAGTTCCGCGACCGACAGGTCCGGCGCGCTCCTGACATCCTTCTTCTCATGCACGGTGATCGCGCGGGTCGGACAGTGCGCGACAACGTCGTTCACGAGATCAGCCATCCCGTGCTCCCTGAAGTACTTGCGCGAGTAGTCGTTGTTGACCTGCATGTTGTCGCGCCAGGTGCCGATCACCGCGAAGTCGGAGCGCTGGATCGAGTTCACGCAATCGTTGGGACAGCCGGAGAACTTGAACTTGAACTTGTAGGGGAGCGAGGGGCGGTGCATCTCGTCGAGGTTGGAATTGATCAGCTTTCGCAGCGCGCGCTGCTCGTCGTAGCAGGAAAGTTCACAGCGTGCCGCGCCCACGCAGCTCATCGAAGTACGCAACGCGGTGCCCGCTCCGCCCAGGTCGAACCCGAGTTCGTTCAGCTCGTTGAATGCCTTCTGCACGCCCTCGGTCGTCACGCCCTGAAACATGATGTCACCGCTCTGCCCGTGCAGCGCGATCAGTCCCGAACCGTGCTTGACCCACACGTCGCACAGCTTGCGCAGGATCTCGGTCGAGTAGTGCATGCCCGCGGGCGCCTGCACGCGCAACGTGTGGAACTCGGCCGCCTCGGGGAAGAGCGGCTTGCCTTGTTCGTCCTTGAGTTCAGTGAAGCGCGGAATGACGCCCGCGCCGTAGCCGTAGACGCCGACCGTGCCTCCTTTCCAGTAGCCGATACGGGTCCGGTAGGAAGTCTCCAGCTGCCCGAGCAGGTCGACCATCATGTCGTTTTCCTGCGCCAGCTGCTTGAGCCCTGTTACGAAACTGGGCCACGGTCCCCGCTCGAGTTCGTCGAGAAGCGGCGTCTCGTGTGGCGCTTTCTTCATCGGTGTTTCTCCTCCGGACAGGTAAGGCACGTTGTGCCTTTGCGTGATCCTAGTAAGCAGGGCCACGAAACACATCAGCCACCAGGGGTGATCGCGCCCTCCCCGCTTGGGGGGGGCCACAACCTACCCGTTCGGGTAGGTCCGCGCCCGCCATGCGGGTGATGCACGTCGGAGCCGGTTGGAGTCAAATTTGCTGGCAGCGCGGCCCCAAGGTCGGGTGCCGCGGGAGGAGAGTACTGCTCATGGCCCGCCTTGCTTCGCTTGCCACACTCACCGTGCCCCTCGGCGGCCAGCAGATCGAACTGCAGGAAATCGATTACGAGACCGGCGGCATCCCGCTCCTGCGAGTGCGCATCCGTGAAGGCCGGCGCTTCACGATTTTCGACATCGACCCGGGCACCGCAAACGCCTGGAGCGAAGCAATGCGCGGGTGGGCGACGCGACAGGCGGGCCGCGCCTAGCTGAAGGGAGAATATCGGTGGTCACCACGCTCAAAATCCATGCGGACGTGAATCTCGATCTCACCGGATTGACCTGTCCGGCGCCGCTGCTCGGAGCGAAGCAGATCGTGGACGATCTCAAGCCCGGCCGGGTCCTCGCGCTCGTTTCGGATTGTCCCGGCACGCGCGATGACCTCTACATCTGGGCGCGGCACACCGGCAACGAAATCGCCCACGTCGAGCACCAGGGCGGCAACCACCGCGTCTTCTACATCCGCAAGGGGAGAAAGCACCCGCTCCGCGCGCAAGTGACGCTCGACATGCGCGGCGCGGTGTGCCCGGGTCCGATCCTCGAGGCGCGCCGCGTTCTCGAAGGCATGAAGCCGGGCGAAGTGCTGCGGCTCATCACCAGTTGCCCGGCGGCGCGCGACGAGGTGAAGACGTGGACGCGGGCCACGCATCAGCAGCTTGTCGACATGCGTGAAATCGGCGCTGGCGAGTGGGAATTCCTGCTGCGACGGGCAGCAATCGGATGAGAGTCAAGACGGTCTGGTTCGCGAAGGATGCGGCGCGCGCGCCGGATGAGATCGCGACCGTCGCCGCCTCCACCCTGTGGCGGCTCGCGGACAAGCTCACGGACAATCTCTCCCGGGCCGATTACGACATCATCACCCCGGCGCGCGGATTCCGAATCATTGCCGAGGTGCTCGCCTTCGGCCTTCACGCCTGCGACCGCCTGGCCTACGGGCGGCTGCCCGCGGGCGAGCGCGCTGCGCTGATCCAATCCTTGGGCGCGCGGCTCGGTGAAATCGTGGATGAGAACGTGCGCACGCTGACCGGCCCTGACGGGCGCGACTACCGCGCCGAGTTTGTCGAAATGGTGAACCGTCGCGGCGATGACTACGCCACGTTCGAGTTCCCCGACTCGGGCGCGAGTTTTCCCGCGTTGCGCTACCTCGCCGCCCAGATCCGCGAAGTCATGGAAGAGCGCGACCGGCACTGGGTGATGGACCAGGTCATGGAAATCGAGATGCCGGAAGTGCTCGGCACCCTGAAAAAGACCATGCACGGCTTGTTGTCATCCGCACCTGGTGTACGGCGCCCGCGACCTCACCAGTGGGCGTATAACACGCCGCGCTCCGTCTTGCTGCGATAGCGCCTGAGTGGACGTGTCCCTACCGATATGCACGCGCCGTTCGCGACGTCGAAGGTCCAACCGTGTTTGGGGCACTTCAGTTCGCGACCGCTCAAGGCCTCCAGCGGAATGTCGGTCCGCTCGTGCGGACAGTGGCTGTCGTACACGCGGAAGGTGCGGCCCGACCGATAGACAAATAGCGCCCGTCCATCGCATTCGATCCGCGTTGCAGCGCCTGCGGCGAATCGCTTGAGTTCCCCAACCCGGCGCCAGGCCGGCGCTGCGTGGCGTGATTCGACGCGAAACTCTGCGAGGTCGGACTTGAGCAGGACGTCCACCGCCCATACGATCTTGCTCAACCCCAACGCAGGAAATGCCATCAGCAGCGCATCGAGGATCTCGGTCGGCGTCGCGCCGTCGTCGAGCGCACGCCGCACGTACTGCTTGAGGCCGGCCTCGGTTTGGGCGTGCACCTTCGTGATCACCGAGATGAGCGAACGGGTTTTCGGATCGAGGTGCTTTCCCGTTTCCTTGAGGAAGCGGAAATAATGGCGCATCGCCTCGGGCCGAGCCCGGATCAGGTAACTGAGTGCATCGCTCATCGAGTCTCCCAACCACCGGCTGCAAGAGCTCCATCGCAATTTGCCCCGGGCCTTGCTGCGAAAAAGTATTACAGATCTTAGGATAGCATGGTGCGGCGGTGCTCGACCCGGCCCGAGGATGGTGTTGCGCAATCGCGTCATCGTGCCGCGATACGGGGAATTCTGTGAAATCGCACCGCGGGGCATCAGTTGGATTTACTGCACCCCGTATTTCACAAGCTCCCACGTGTCGTCCTGGTCGGCGACTTTGTTGCCGCCGACATCGAGCAATTCGATGATTCCTGCCTGATGGACTTATAATGCGAGCAGGCCGGGCGCACGGGAATACGCGCCCGGCGAGTCATCATTTTCCGCAGGAGGCGGCATGCCCGGCTCGAACACCGCACCTTCGAAGACCGAAGAATCCCAGCTGCTGCGGCGCGACGAGCGCGGGGTCGCGACCTTTACCCTCAACCGCCCGCAGCAGTTCAATGCCCTGTCCAGCACCCTGTTAGATAACCTGCAGGGCATGATCGATGCCATCGCACGCGACGAATCCGTGCGCGTGGTGGTCATCGCGGGCGCCGGCAAGGCTTTCTGCGCCGGCCACGATCTCAAGGAGCTGCGCGCACATCACAGCCGCGAATTCACGCAAGAGATGTTCGAGCGCTGCAGCAGAGTGATGGTGAGCCTGACGCAGCTGCCCCAACCCGTGATTGCCCGCGTGCACGGCTTTGCATTCGCCGCCGGCTGCCAGCTCGTCGCCCAATGCGATCTTGCCGTGGCGTCGACGAATGCCCAGTTTGCGACATCCGGGGTAAAGTTCGGGCTGTTCTGCAGCACGCCCGGCGTCGCGCTCGCGCGCAACGTTTCGCGCAAACAGGCGATGGAGATGCTCCTGACGGGCGAGGCGATCGATGCACAAACCGCGTTCTCCCGCGGCCTCGTCAATCGCGTCGTCGCGCCGGACGAACTCGACCAGGAGATCGCAAAGCTCACGCAGGCGATCCTGGACAAGACCCCGGTCGCGGTCGCGGCGGGCAAACGCGCGTTCTACCGGCAGATCGAAGCCGGACTGGAGCAGGCCTACGAACTCGCCACTGAAGCGATGGTCTGCAACATGATGACCGAGGATGCAGCGGAAGGCATCGACGCCTTCACCCAGAAACGCAAGCCGCAATGGAAGAACAAGTGATCGGAGGACGGGTGATGAAAGTAATCGTAGGTTGGGCTGAGGCGCTGATGCCGATGCCCAACACGGCATTCACATCGATCGTTGGGTTTCGCTTCGCTCAACCCAACCTACACGCTCGCCGGTCACTGCTTACGGCTCTCCTTCATAGGAGCTATGGGATGAAATCAATCGCGTGGCTAATACTGCTACCTCCATTGGCGGCGGTCGCCGGCGGTTCGAATTACGGCATCACGCCGGGCGCGCATCCCAACCTCGCCGGCAAGGTGAGCGAATGGGCGGTGCCCACACCACGCTTCGCGCGCGATCCCGCGCCGGCGCCCGACGGCAGCATTTACATCGCGGTGATGAGCGGGAACAAGGTGGCGCGCTTCGATCCGAAGACGCAGCAGTTCAAGGAATGGGATCTTCCTTCCGGGCACCGGCCGCACGGCCTGCTGGTCGACAAGCAGGGAACGGTGTGGACCACCGGCAACGGCAACGGCACCATCGGCCGGCTCGACCCGGCGACCGGCAAGATCACCGAGTTCAAGACGCCTTCGGGCGGAGGCGGGCCGCATACGCTGGTCATCACCGACGATGGCTCGACCATCTGGTTCACGCTGCAAAGCGGGGACAAGGTCGCGAGCCTGGACACCCGGACCGGCACGATAAAGGAATACCCCACTTCGGGCGGGCCCTACGGTCTCGCGCTCGACACGTCAGGCACCGTCTGGTTCTGCCGCATGGGCGACAACAAGCTGGGCAAGCTCGATCCGAAGAGCGGCAAGATGAGCGAAGTCGACATGGGGTCCCGCTCGCGTCCGCGGCGCGTGGCGACCGCCCCCGACGGGATGCTGTGGGTCACGCTCTACGGC
>JACQOK010000380.1 GCA_016202565.1 Betaproteobacteria bacterium
CTATTGCGGCAAGGGGCTCTCGGGCGGACGCATCTCTGTGCAGCCTTCGCCCAAGTTCTCCGGCGACGCCGCTGAAAACATCATCACCGGCAACGTCGTGCTCTACGGCGCGATCTGCGGCGAGGCCTACTTCCGCGGCGTCGCGGGCGAGCGCTTCGCGGTGCGCAATTCCGGCGCGCTGGCGGTGGTGGAAGGTGTGGGGGACCACGGCTGCGAGTACATGACTGGAGGCACGGTGGTGGTGCTTGGTGCGACCGGGCGCAACTTCGCTGCCGGCATGTCGGGCGGCATCGCCTATGTGCTCGACCTGGACGGGGAATTCGTCAAGTATTGCAATACGGCAATGGTGGACCTCGAACCGGTGCTGCCCGAATCGGAACAGCGGGCGAAAATCGCGCAACACCTCTGGCACATGGGCAGGTTGGATGAAGCCCTGCTGCGGCGCCTCGTGGAAAACCATGCCAAGCACACCAACAGCCGCCGTGCCCGCGAGATTCTCGAGAAATGGCACTCGTACCGTTCGCGGTTCGTGAAGGTCTTCCCGAAGGAGTACCGCCGCGCGCTCCACGAACTCGCGGCTGCTGCACGCAAGGCGGCCGCATAGCAGGCTGGTACAGGCGACGCCGGTTTGTTCCGCGACTGCGGCAGACCTTTCGCACCTCCTTCGCCTGTGCGCATGAGTAATCACCATCTGAACGAGACTTATAGTTAGCATGGGTAAGATCACCGGATTCATGGAGTACCACCGCATCGAGGAAGCGCACGAGGCGCCGGAGCAGCGCAAGAAGCACTTCCGTGAATTCATCCCGCGCCTTACGGACGAACAGGCGGCGATTCAGGGCGCGCGCTGCATGGATTGCGGCATCCCGTTCTGCATGGGCGGCTGCCCCGTCAACAACATCATTCCGGACTTCAACGATCTCGTTTACAAGCGGGACTGGAAAAGCGCAATCGACACGCTGCACTCGACCAACAACTTTCCCGAGTTCACGGGTCGCGTCTGTCCCGCGCCGTGCGAGGAAGCTTGCGTGCTGCGCATCATAGACGACCCCGTTGGAATCAAGTCGATCGAGCATGCGATCATCGACAGAGCCTGGGAGGAAGGCTGGGTGCGCCCGCAACCACCCTCGCAGGGGACCGGGAAGACGGTGGCGGTCGTCGGTTCGGGTCCCGCCGGACTCGCCTGTGCGCAACAGCTGGCGCGCGTGGGTCACGCGGTGACGGTATTCGAGAAGAATGACCGCATCGGCGGGCTGCTGCGATACGGCATACCCGACTTCAAGCTGGAGAAGTGGATCATCGACCGGCGGCTCTCACAGCTTGCCGCGGAGGGCGTGACGTTTCGCACTGGCGTATATGTCGGAATGGAGCGCCCAGGGAAGGGCGTGCCGGACTGGGCGACAGAGATGGCGGCCCCGGAGCGGTTGCTTGAGGAGTTCGATGCGGTGGCGCTAGCCGGCGGCGCGGAGCAGCCGCGCGATCTGCCGATCCCCGGTCGAGACCTCGACGGCATTCATTTCGCGATGGAGTTCCTGCCGCTGCAAAACAAGCGCGGAGCGGGTGATCAAGGCGTGCCGGAACTCTGGGCCACGGGCAAGCATGTCGTGATCATCGGCGGCGGCGACACGGGGTCGGATTGCGTCGGCACCTCGAATCGACACGATGCCGCCTCGGTCACGCAGTTCGAACTGCTGCCGATGCCGCCCGATGTGGAGCGTAACCCCGTGTGGCCATACTGGCCGACGCGGCTGCGCACCTCTTCTTCGCACGAGGAAGGCGTTAATCGCGACTGGTCGGTCGCAACCAAGGAATTCGTCGGGGAAAACGGAAAGGTGAAGGCGCTGAAGGCCGTGCGCCTCGAGTGGAAGAACGGCAAACCAGGCGAGATTGCGGGTTCCGAGTTCACGTTGCCTGCGGAACTGGTGCTCCTCGCGATGGGTTTCGTTTCGCCCGTGCAGTCGATTCTCGACGCGTTCGGCGTAGCAAAGGACCCGCGCGGCAACGCGCGGGCGACCACCGACGGCCAGGGATGCTACGCCACCTCGGTGCCCAAAGTGTTCGCGGCGGGCGACATGCGACGCGGCCAGTCGCTCATCGTGTGGGCAATTCGAGAGGGGCGGCAATGCGCGCGCGCGGTCGACGAATTCCTGATGGGCAAGTCTACGCTTCCGCGTTGAAATTTGTCAGGCACGAGGACTGCGGGCGTGGGGCATAACCTGCCAATGACGGCGCGCCGCACGGTTCGGCGTCGACTTCAGGCCCCACACTCGGCATCGGCCCGATGCTGAAGAACGACACCCTGATCCGTGCGCTTCTGCGTCAACCAACGGCCTATACGCCGGTGTGGCTCATGCGCCAGGCCGGCCGGTACCTGCCGGAATACAACCAGACTCGCGCCCGCGCCGGCAGTTTTCTCGGCCTCTGCAAGAATCCTGATTTTGCCACCGAGGTGACGCTGCAGCCGCTGGCACGGTTTGCCTTGGACGCCGCGATCCTGTTTTCTGACATCCTCACCATCCCGGATGCGATGGGGCTGGGGCTGCACTTTACCGAAGGGGAGGGCCCGAAATTCGAGCGCCCGCTGCGCAATGAATGGGAAATCCGCAACCTGTTCGTGCCTGACCCCGACGAGCACCTGCGCTACGTCGTGGACGCCGTAGCGCAGATCCGGCGGGCGCTCGCCGATGAAGTGCCTCTGATCGGCTTTTCCGGCAGCCCGTTTACTCTCGCCTGCTATATGGTGGACGGCGGAGCAAGCACTGACTTGCGAATGCTCAAGACCATGCTCTACGGACGTCCCGAACTGCTCCACCATATCCTCGATGTCAACTGTCGCGCCGTTACCGCCTATCTCAACGCCCAGATCGAGGCCGGCGCTCAAGTCGTGATGATCTTCGATACCTGGGGCGGCATGCTCAGCGCCGCTGCCTATCAGGAATTTTCGCTCTCTTATCTGGAGCGAGTCGTCGCGGGAATCAAACGCAGCTACGGAGGGGACACGGTTCCCAGCATCGTGTTTACCAAGGGCGGGGGATTATGGTTGGAGGACATCGCCGCTATCGGTTGTGACGCGGTAGGGATCGACTGGACCATGGATATCGGCACTGCCCGAAAGCGCGTCGGCAAGCGTGTCGCGCTGCAAGGCAATCTCGATCCGACAATTTTGTTTGCCGAGCCAAGGGTGATCCGCGAACAGGCACGCCACATTCTGACTGCATTCGGTCACGGCGAGGGACATGTTTTCAATCTGGGTCATGGCGTCTCGCAATTCACGCCGCCCGAACACGTGGCAACGCTGGTGGACGCGGTCCACGAACTCAGCCCGGCCTTTCACTAGCGGCGGAAACCCGCGCCAGCACTGGGTTTGCGGCGACTCGTGGGATAGTTATGCACAATAATGGCGCCGCGTGCGTCCGCGCCTTCCCTGCGCGATTTGCACCCCGCTTGGTATCGATAACCCATTGATATAGAGAGACTTACAGGCTGGAAGTCGCCCGTTCGCCAGCCCACCCTGAGGCGGGCTGAGCCGGGCTCGACACATTGCTGCGGTTTTCATCAACATAATTATCCACAGCATCATGTGAATAAAGAGAAATTGTCGTGCTGTGTAAATCGCTTACCGCGCATTTTCAGAATCGGCGTAAGCAGTCGGCGGTAACCTTGTTCGCTTTCGCTCTGGTCAGAGCATGAAAATTGTTCGCGTCGCTCTCGATGTTCCGGTGAACACACTGTTCGACTACCGCAGTGACGATGTCCATGCCGGTGACATTGGTCGCCGGATCCTCGTGCCCTTCGGCAGGAAAACCGCCATGGGGATCGTCGTGGAACTCGCCGCTGCGAGCGACGTGCCGCCCGATCGGCTGAAAAGCGCTCTCCGCGTGCTGCGAGACGCGCCCGTGCTAAGCAGCGTTGACCTGAATTTGTTGAAATTCGCGGCTGCTTACTACCACCATGCGCTTGGCGCCACCGTCATGAGTGCCCTGCCCGCGCGCTTGCGGCGTGCCGACGCGCTACGGGCGAACAGCACGGTAAGCTTCGCGCTCACCGCGGCGGGCGAGGCGGTTGCGATCGACAGTCTCCCCGCCCGCGCACCTGTCAGGCGCCGAGTGCTGGGGCTGCTGAAGGAACGGCGCGCGCTCGATCAGGCAACGATCAGGAATATCGCGCCGACCGCGCTCTCCGCGCTCAAGCAGTTAATCGCCCAGGGCTGGGTAACCCGGCGCGAGACACCGGTGCGATCAGCCCAAGCTCCGATCGGGCACGTTACCACGCGCAGCCCGCGGCTCACTTCTGAACAGTCTGCAGCAGTCCAGGCAATTCGGCTCCACCTCGCTGAATTCAAGCCCTTCGTCTTATTCGGCGTGACCGGCAGTGGCAAGACCGAAGTGTACCTGCACGCAATCGACGGCGTGCTCCGCTCCGGCCGCCAGATTTTGCTGCTTGTGCCGGAGATCGCACTGACCCCGCAGCTTGAGGCGACGGTACGCAACCGCTTTCCGGCCACGCCGCTCGTCACCCTGCATAGTGGGTTAAATGAGCGCGAACGCTTCGAGCGCTGGGTTGCCGCCCAGGCCGGCGATGCGCGGATCGTGCTGGGAACGCGCCTTGCCGTGTTTACACCCATGCCTCAGTTGGGCCTCATCATCGTCGACGAGGAGCACGATGCGTCGCTCAAGCAGTCGGAGGGGCTGCGCTATTCAGCTCGCGACCTCGCGGTGGTACGCGCCCGGCAGCGCAAGATCCCGATCGTGCTCGGCTCGGCCACCCCGGCGCTTGAAACCTACTATAACGCCGTGAGCGGACGTTACCAGCTGCTGACACTCACCCAACGCATCAATGTAGCCCCCCCGTGCATCGAGTGCGTCTCCACCCGCGGACAGCAGCTCGTCGACGGGCTCTCGCTGCAGCTGCTGGAGGCGATCGCCGCACGGATCGAGCGCAAGGAACAAAGCCTGGTATTCATCAACCGCCGCGGCTTTGCGCCAGTGCTGGTGTGCCGTGCCTGCGGCTGGCTTTCGGGATGCCACCGCTGCTCGGCCAATCTGGTGTTGCACTTGCACGAGCGCCGCCTTCATTGTCACCATTGCGGCCACCAGGCGCCCATTCCGGCCGCATGTCCGGAATGTGGTAACCAGGACTTGGGTCCGGTAGGCCACGGCACCCAGCGCATCGAGGCCGCGCTGCGTCGACGGTTCCCGCAGGCGCGCATCCTGCGCATCGACCGCGACAGCACGCGGCGCAAGCTGGCCTGGCCGACGATGCGCCGCCAGATCGAGGAGCGTGAAGTCGATATCCTGATCGGGACGCAAATCCTGGCGAAGGGCCACGACTTCGTACATCTCAATCTGGTCGGGGTGATCAATGCCGACAGCCTGCTGTACAACACGGATCTCCGGGCATCCGAACGCCTCTATGCGCTGCTGACTCAGGTGGCTGGCCGCGCGGGTCGCGGCGACACACCGGGCGAGGTGCTGATCCAGACCGAATTTCCCAATCACCCGCTTTATCTCGCCTTGCGCCGACGGGACTACGCTTCGTTCGCCCGCAGCCTGTTGGAAGAACGCCGACAGGCAGGCTTCCCGCCGTTTGTCCACCAGGCCCTGCTGCGCGCGGAGGCACCGAAAATCGACACCGCGCTCACCTACCTTGCCCGTGCGGCTCGCATCGGTCGGGCGCTCTCCCGGCAAGTGACAATTTACGATCCGGTGCCGGCAGGCATGGTACGCCTTGCCGGCCGCGAACGGGCGCAGCTGCTCGCACAGGCGGAATCGCGCGCCCGACTGCAGGAGTTCCTCGCGGCATGGCACGCCAAGCTTTCGGCAGAGCCGTCCAGCCCGGCGCGTTGGTCGCTCGACGTGGACCCGCTGGAGTTCTAAAGGCAGCCGGGGCGCCTCGGCTATAATATCGCGCTTTCTCTGACGCCCCGCCCATGACGAATCCCACCGCCCCGGACTTGCGCGCACATTTTTCCGCGCTGTTTGAGGCAGCGTTGCGTGAGGTCGCGCCGAACCTGCCGGAGGCCAGTATCGTTCTGGAAAAGCCCCGGCAGGCCGACCACGGCGACTACGCCTGCAGCATCGCGCTGCAGCTCGCCAGGCAGCTGCGCGCGAAGCCGCGCGACATCGCCGGCAGACTGATCGCAGTGCTGCCGGCATCGCCGTATCTCGAAAAGGCGGAAGTGGCCGGCGCGGGCTTCATCAACCTGTTCCTCAAGCGCTCGTTCAAGCAACAGGTCGTCAGCCGCGTGCTGCAAGGCAGTGCCGACTACGGAAAATGCAGCGTAGGGCAGAAAAAGAAGGTGCAGGTTGAATTCGTCTCCGCCAATCCGACCGGGCCGCTGCACGTCGGACACGGGCGGGGGGCGGCGTTTGGCGCAAGCCTCGCCGATGTGCTCGCCGCCGCCGGCTTTGCCGTCACGCGCGAATTCTACATCAACGACGCCGGCCGCCAGATGGACATCCTGGCGTTGTCGACGTGGCTGCGCTACCTGGAGCTGGCCGGTCTGGACCTGCCGTTTCCACCAAACGCCTACCAGGGAAGCTACGTGCGCGACATGGCGCGACAAGTCTTCGCCGCGCACGGCAAACAGTACGTTCGTGACCCGGCGCAAATCGTGGCCGGCGTCCCGGAGGTCGCGACCGATGCGGAGGCTCATCTCGACGGTCTGATCGCCAACGCGAAGGCGCTGCTCGGTAACGATTACGAGTATATTCACCGCGTCACGCTCAACGAACAGCTGGCCGACTGCCGCAGCGATCTCGCCGAGTTCGGCGTTGTCTTCGATCACTGGTTTTCGGAGCGTTCGCTCTACGACTCGGGCATGGTGGAGCGCGCCGTCCAGTCGCTCGAAGCGCGTGGACACGTTTATATGCAAGACGGCGCCAAGTGGTTCCGCTCGACCGAGTTCGGCGACGAAAAGGACCGCGTCATCCAGCGCGAAAACGGGCAGTACACTTACTTCGCCTCGGACATCGCTTATCATCTGAACAAGTTCGAACGTGGTTTCGATCTCGTCGTCGACGTGTGGGGCGCCGACCATCATGGGTATATCCCGCGCGTCAAAGGCGCCCTTCAGGCGCTGGGCCTTAATCCGACCCAGCTCACCATTGCGCTGGTGCAATTCGCGGTCCTTTATCGCGGCGGGCAGAAAGTCTCCATGTCCACGCGCGCCGGGGAATTCGTGACACTGCGCGAACTGCGGCGGGAGGTCGGCAATGACGCCGCGCGCTTCTTCTACGTGCTGCGCAAGAGCGACCAGCATCTCGACTTCGATCTCGATTTGGCGAAATCGCAGAGTCATGAGAATCCCGTTTACTACATCCAGTACGCCCACGCCCGGATCTGCAGCGTTCATGAACAATGGGGGGGGGCCATCGAGGACCTGCGTGGCGTCGATCTCGCGCCGCTTGCCTCGGCACAGGAACTCGCGCTGCTGCAGCGGCTCATCGAGTACCCGGACGCGGTGGAAGATGCGGCGCGCGAGCTGGCGCCGCACTTGATCGCGTTCTATCTCAGGGATCTCGCCGGCGAATTCCACAGCTACTACAACGCAACTCGCGTGCTTGCCGACGAGGAACCGGTCAGGCTGGCGCGGCTTGCGCTCGTCACGGCCGTGCGCCAAGTGCTGCGCAACGGGCTTGCTCTGCTGGGTGTTGGCGCTCCGGAAAGAATGTAAGATATCCCGATGACGAAAGACTACAAGAGAAATGAGCGCAGAGCCGGCGGGCGGCGCGGCGGCCATTCGCTGCTGGTCGGCATCCTCATCGGTCTCATTCTCGGCCTTGGCATCGCCCTCGGCGTGGCGTGGTACATCAACAAGATGCCGAGCCCTTTTCTGAGCCGCCCGGCCTCACCGCCACAGAGCGAGGTGCCCAAGGTCAGACCGAACGCTCCCAGGAACGAGGACACGACTGCGAGGGCGCCAGAGGGCAAGCCGCGCTTCGACTTTTACAAGATCCTTCCGGGAATCGAGGAGCCGGCTACCGATCAGCAACTGAAAGACGCGCAGAAAGGCTCGGCGGCGGCGAGCAAGGAGGCGTTTTTTCTCCAGGCGGGCGCCTTTCAAAGTGCCCCCGACGCGGATAACCTCAAGGCGAGGCTCGCGCTCCTCGGCGTTGAAGCGACGATCCAGACTACTTCCGTACCGGAGAGGGGGGTCTGGCACCGCGTGCGCATCGGGCCCTATACCAGCGTCGAGGAACTCAATCGCACGCGCGACGCTCTGAAGCAGAACGGCGTGGAGACGACGCTGATCAAGGTGCGCGAGACCGATCGCCGATAGGCTGCGCAAGAGAACCGACACGGAGACATGATGGGAATCTTCATGCGCTTTATTGCACTGACTGCGGCCTTGGCGTTCATCCTGTCGTCGGGCGCGGTCCCGGCACAGGTCCTCGCGGGCCGGGACTACCGCCCGGTCAATCCGCCGCAGCCGGTGGAAAGCGGCACGAAGATCGAAGTACTGGAGTTCTTCTGGTACGGCTGCCCCCATTGCAATAACCTGCAGCCGCCGCTCAAGGCCTGGCTGAAACGCAAACCCGCCGACGTGGAATTCAAGCGCGTGCCGGCGGTATTCCAGGATTCGTGGGTGCCGCTCACCAAGGCGTACTTTGCGATCGAAGCGATGGGGCTCGTCGACAAGCTGCATCACGACGTGTTCGCCGCGGTTCACGAACAGAAGATCCGCCTGCAGGATCCAAAGGTGCTGTTCGACTGGATGGGAAAGCACGGCGTCGATCGGCAAAAATTTGCCGATACCTATAACTCCTTTGCCGTGCGGTCGCGCACGCAGCGCGCGATGGAAATGACGCGCAATTACGACATCCCCGGCACGCCGGCACTGGTCGTCGATGGCAAATATCTGACCGCGCCATCGATGACGCTGAACCCCGACAACAGCATCAATTACGACCGCTATTTCCGGGTGCTCGACGAGGTCATCGCGCTGGCCCGCAAGACCCGCGGCGGCAAGTAATGACCCGCGGCGCGCTCGTCTGGTTGTCGAGGATCGTCGGCTGGTGCTGCCTGCTCGTCGGCTGCGCCGCCCTCGCCCAGGCGCAGGAAAAGCCCCGCGCACGGGTCAATGTGGAATACCGGCTCATCGAACAGCAGCCGGTCCAGGGCGGCGGCCGGATCGAAGTCATCGATTTCTTTTGGTACGGTTGCCCGCACTGCTACAACCTCCAGCCCGCGCTTGAAGACTGGGTGAGACGCAAGCCGCCCGATGTCACGTTGCGCCGAATCCCGGTAATTCTCAAAGACAACTGGGCGCCGCATGCGCGTATCTACTACACGCTGGAAGCCCTCGGTGAACTTGAGCGGCTGCATCAACAGGTCTATCACGGCTACCATGTCCAGGAGCTGCACATGAGCAAGCCGGAAGTCATGGCGCAGTGGGCAGCGCGCCACGGTATCGACCGTAAGAAGTGGTCCGACGCCTACAATTCGGCCGAAGTCGTGCAGAAGGTCGAGCGCGCCAAAGGTCTCACCTTTGACTACAACGTGCAGGGCACGCCCTCTCTGGTCGTCGACGGACGTTACCTGACGTCACCGGCCATGGCCGGATCGGAGCGCAGGATGATTCCGATACTCGACGATCTGATCCGCATCGCCCGCGAGCAGCGGGCGGCAAAGTAAGCCCCGCCCGCAGCGCTCCCCGTGTCCTACGGCCACATGGAGCGGGAAAAGCCCCTAGTCATCATCAGCGGCGCCTCGAGCGGCATCGGCCAGGCATTGGCCGAGCGCTACGCCGCGCAGGGCGCCACGCTTGGTTTGATCGCCCGCCGCGAACCTGAGCTGCAGCGGCTCGCGGCACGGCTCGGTGTGCCCACTCGAATCTATCCCCTTGATGTGCGTGATGCCGCAGCACTCGCCGCAGTGGCAGACGATTTCATGTCATGCCACGGCTGCCCGGATATCGTGATTGCAAGCGCCGGCGTCAGCCTTGGCACGCTGACGGAATGCCATGAGGATCTAGCGGCCTTTCAGGACGTGATCGATATCAACGTCGTGGGCGTTGCAAAGACTTTCCAGCCCTTCATCGCGAGCATGCGGAAACACCGGCACGGAAAGCTCGTGGGCATCGCGAGCGTCGCCGGCTATCGGGGCCTGCCGGGCGCGGAAGCGTATTCTGCGTCAAAAGCAGCACTCATCTCGTATCTCGAGAGCCTGCGGGTCGAACTCGCGCGAACCGGCATCAAAGTGGTTACCATCTGCCCGGGCTATGTCGCCACGCCGATGACGGCAGGCAACCCCTATCCGATGCCGTTTCTGATGAGCGCCGATGCGGCGGCAGGAAAAATCATCGCGGCTATAGCGCGCGGCAAGTCGTATGCAGTAATTCCGTGGCAGATGGCGATCGTCGCTCGGATGCTGCGCATGGTTCCCAATCGGCTCTACGACTGGCTCTTCGCGAATGCTCCGCGCAAGCCGCGCCGCCGCAGTGAACGCTGAGCCTCCCGGTTATTCAACCGTCACGGATTTCGCCAGGTTGCGGGGCTTGTCGACGTCGGTGCCGCGCAGCAATGCGCAGTGATAGGCGAGCAGCTGCAGCGGCAGGGTATGCAGGATGGGCGAAAGCGGGCCGGCATGATCGGTAAGCCGGATCACGTGCAGTCCGTCGGCGGCCTCGATGTGCGAGCCCTGGTCAGCGAGCACATGCAGCTCGCCGCCCCGCGCGCGCACCTCCTGCAGGTTGGATTTGAGCTTCTCCAGGAGCGGATCCTGCGGCGCGATGGCGACCACCGGCATGTATTGATCCACCAGCGCGAGCGGCCCATGTTTGAGTTCGCCCGCCGGATAGGCTTCGGCATGAATGTAGGAGATCTCCTTCAATTTAAGCGCCCCTTCCATCGCAATAGGGTAGTGTATGCCGCGGCCGAGAAACAGCGCGTGGTGGCGCTCGGCGAACTTGGCCGCCCATACCTTGATCGCGTCCTCGACCTGCAGCACATGCGACAGTGCAGCCGGCAGGTGACGCAGCGCCACGATAAGTTCGCGTTCGCGTTCGGCCGACAGCCGGCCGCGTAAGCGCGCCAGCACCATGGCAAGGAGCATCAGCGCCGCGAGCTGGGTGGTGAAGGCCTTGGTGGAAGCTACGCCGATTTCGGGCCCGGCGCGCGTGAGAAACCGTAGCTCGGAGGCGCGGATCAGCGCGGACTCCGGGGCATTGCAGACGGTGAGATAGTGCTTATGGCCGAGCGATTTGGCGTGGTTGAGCGCCGCGATCGTATCGGCGGTCTCGCCCGATTGCGATATCGTGACGATCAACGCGCGGGGGTTGGGCACCGATTCGCGATAGCGATACTCGCTCGCGATCTCGACGGAGCAGGGGATTCCAGCCATCGCTTCCAGCCAGTAGCGGGCGACCATGCCGGCGTGAAAGCTCGTACCGCAAGCGAGGATCAACACACTGTTCACCTCGCCGAACACGTGCTCCGCCTCGACTCCGAACAGCTGCGGCATCACCGACTGCGCGTTGGTCACCATTTCCAGCGTCGCCGCGACGGCCCCCGGCTGCTCGAAGATCTCCTTCTGCATGAAATAACGATAAGGCCCGAGTTCCACGGCCGCCGCCGTAAGCTGGCTCACGTGCACCTTGCGTTCGACCGCTGCGCCCGCGGCATCGACGATGCGGTACGCCTCGGCCCGCAATTCGGCGACATCGCCGTCCTCGAGGAAAATCACGTTCTGCGTAACCTGCAGCAAAGCGGATACATCGGAGGCCGCGAAGTGCTCGCGATTCCCCACTCCGAGCAGAAGCGGCGCACCCTGACGCGCCACGATCATGCGGTCAGGGTCGCGGTCCGCCACCACCGCGATCGCGTAGGCGCCGCGCAGTTCGGATGCCGCGATCCGCGTCGCCTCGAACAGGCCGCCCCCGTCCTTCAGGCTCGCGTGCACCAGATGCGCGATGACCTCGGTGTCGGTGTCCGAGACAAACTGGTAACCCTGGAGCGTGAGCTTCTCGCGGATCGCCTCGTGGTTTTCGATGATGCCGTTGTGGACCACCGCGATGCCGTCCGAGACGTGCGGGTGGGCGTTGCGTTCCGACGGCACCCCATGGGTCGCCCAGCGCGTATGCGCGATGCCGAGCGGCGCGCCAAGTCGTTGCTGCGCGGCGAGGCTGCACAATTCGGCGACACGGCCCGTGCTGCGCAGACGGCGTAGAACCGTCGTTCCGTCGCTCGCGTCGTGGTCTAGTACCGCGATGCCGGCCGAGTCGTAGCCGCGATACTCGAGACGCTTCAGCCCCTCGAGCAGGACCGGAACAATATCGCGCCGCGCGACGGCGCCAACTATTCCGCACATACCAACCCCAAGAGAGGAGAAAGGAGAGAGGAGAGAGGGGCGGAAACGCTAACCACGCAGTTCTTGCTTTTCAACGCCTCACTCCTCTCGCCTTTCTTGCTTTTTGGGCCGCTTCCAGCCTGGCCTGTGCTCCTGCGTTTTCGCGTTGATGACCAGACCACCCGAGGGCGTGTCCTTCCACACGGTCGTGCCGGCCCCGATCGTGACGCCTTTCGCGAGCCTCACCGGCGCGACCAGCTGTACGTCGGAGCCGATGTGCACATCATCCTCGATCACCGTGCGATGCTTGTTCGCCCCGTCGTAATTGCAGGTGATGGTGCCGGCACCGATATTGACATCGCGCCCCACCGTGGAATCGCCGACATAGGCGAGGTGGTTGGCCTTGGACCGTGCCTCGATCTCGCTCGCCTTCACCTCGACAAAGTTGCCGATGTGCACCTCTTCGGCGAGCCGCGTCCCGGGACGGATGCGCGCAAACGGACCGATACGGCAACCGGTGCCGATCGTCGCCTCATCGATATGGGTGAAGGGTTCGATGCGCGTGCCCGCGCCCACCTCGACGTTCCGCAGCACGCAGTTGGCGCCGATTTCCACGCCTGCGCCGAGCCTCACCTGGCCTTCAAACACGCAATTCACGTCGATACGCACGTCGCTGCCGCAGTCAAGATTGCCGCGCACGTCAAACCGCATCGGATCGATAAGCGTCACCCCTTGCTCGAGCAGGCGGTTCGCGCATTGCCACTGGTAAATGCGCTCAAGTCGCGCCAGCTGCGCCCGGCTGTTAACGCCCAACGTTTCCCATGCATCGCCTGCCTTCACGGCGTCCACGGTAATGCGATTGCCGAGTGCCAGCGAAACCACATCGGTCAAGTAGTACTCGCCTTGTGCGTTACGGTTCTTGAGCTTGGCGAGCCACCCGGCGAGACGCGCAGTCGGCAGCACCATGATGCCGGTGTTCACCTCCCGTATCTTGCGCTGCGACGCGGAGGCGTCCTTGTCCTCGACGATCGCCGCAATCCGGCCGCGCTTATCCCGCACGACGCGTCCATAGCCGCTCGGGTCGTCGAGCTCAGCGCTCAGCACCACGACTCGTGGCATCGCGGCCTCGACAAGGGTCTTCAGCGTCTGGCTGCGGATGAGCGGGACGTCACCATAGAGCACGAGCGTTTTGCCCGCCCTGCCGAGATGCGGCAATGCCCGCATTAGCGCATGACCGGTGCCGAGCTGCGGCTCCTGCTTCACGAAAACGATCCCCGCGTCGTTGATCGCTTGCGGCACCTGCTCGCCGCCGTGCCCATAGACCACGCAAATACGGTCGGCCCCGAGTACCCGCGCCGTCGCTATGACGTGGGCAAGCAGCGGTCGGCCCGCCAGCAGGTGCAGGACCTTGGGCCGCTCGGAAAACATGCGCTTGCCCTGGCCCGCGGCGAGGATGACGACATTGAGTGCCATGTAAGAATTATCGCATAGCGCCGTCGCCCGTACGCCGCGATACAAAGCGTGCAACCGCCTGCGCTTGCTCGTACGTAAGGTGCAATCCCGCCTTGGTTCGACGCCATAGCACGTCCTCCGCCGTGCGCGCCCACTCCCGGTCGATGAAGTATTGGACTTCGCGGGCATAGAGGTCGGCACCGAAATGTTCGCCGAGATCGCTCACTACACGCGTATCCTCGAGTACGCGGAGGCAAAGCGTGCCGTGGCGTCGCGCAAGCGACTCGAGCAGAGCGGCAGGCAGGGCGGGGTAGCGGTGCGCCAATTCGCGGGCGTAGGCGTCCAGTCCGTCCGGCAGATCGCCGCCGGGCAGTAGCGCGCGTTCGGTCCAGGCCTGCCCCATTCCGCGAAACCACGGGGCGAGCTTCTCCAGCGCGTGCTCGGCAAGACGGCGGTGGGTCGTAATCTTCCCGCCGAACACCGACAGGACAGGGGCATCCCGCGCGCCGCCGTCGGTGCGCAGCACATAATCGCGTGTGATGGCGGAAGGGTTGACCGATCCATCGTCGAACAAAGGCCGGATACCGCAATAGCTCCACACGACGTCACCCGCCGTCAGCTGCCGTGAGAAATAGCGATTCGTCGCTCGTATGAGGTAGCTCACTTCTTCCGTGCTGGCTGCGCAGGGGCCCGGCCCGTCCTCAAGCTCGACGTCGGTGGTGCCAATCAGGGTGTAGCTGCGTTCATAGGCGTAGACGAAAACCACGCGACGATCATCGTTCTGCAGGATGAACGCGTGATCGCCCTCGTAGAGCCGCGGCACGACGATATGGCTGCCTTTGACCAGTTTCACATTAAACGCGGTCGGCAACCGTAAAATTTGGTGAAGGAACTGCTTCACCCAAGGTCCCGCGACATTGGCGATCGCCTTGGCGGTGAGTTCCGTCAGCGTGCCGGCGGCGGCCCGAAGCGTAGCCC
>JACQOK010000369.1 GCA_016202565.1 Betaproteobacteria bacterium
GCGTGTACGCGGGCACGCCGGTGCTGGACCTGGATTACGTCGAGGACTCGCAATGCGATACGGACATGAACGTCGTGATGACCGGCAGCGGCGGCCTGGTCGAGGTCCAGGGCACCGCGGAGGGCGCGCCCTTTACGCGCGCCGCGATGAGCGCGATGATGGACCTTGCCGACCAGGGCATCCGGGAACTCATCGCCGCCCAGAAAGCCGCCCTGAACAGCTGAAGCGTCAGGCGCGGTGGCGGCTTTCTCCGCGCGCAACGCCGCCCGCGATGAGGTGCGCGGTACGTAGCGGCTCGGGAATCGTCGCGGTGACGCACAGGCTCGCGATCGCGGATGCCGTCTGCGCAAGCGTGATGCCCGCGCGTTGCACGAACAGGCGGCCGGCCGGCTCGACCGCGCCCGCTTTTTCGACGAGCTTCCATTTGCGCGCGCCGCCCGGCACCTGTTCGAGGAGCGCGCGGCGAATCCTGTCGAAGTCGGGCCTGCGCCGCATGACGGCGACCACGGGCACGCCGATCTCGTCATGCAGTTCGTGCAGATCCACGACGTTGAAGCCGCCGAAGGCGATGCCCTGGAGCAGCACGAGATGCAGGTGGGGACGAAAGCGGGATCGGCGTAACAGACGCGCCAGCACGCGGGTCGAATTGGCCCCGTCCCGCCGCACTTTCCCGGACAGCACGCCCTCGAGGCGCGTGCCCGCGTAGAACGTCCCGACAACGAGAACGTCGCCGCGATGCACGTGGTCAAACGGGGCATCGTCGAACCCGATGACGTGAGTAAAGCGGCCTGCCATGCGCGCGTTCTCCCGGCGTGGATCGCCATTGTCCCCCAATTCGCCACCCTGCGTGGTATTCTTGCGGCCCGCGGACGCGACGGCGTCCGGTGCAGGCATTCCCCATGAAAAAGATCGTCATCGCTTCCAACAACCCCGGCAAGTTGCGGGAGTTTGAGCAGATGCTCGCGCCGCTCGACATCGAGATCATTCCGCAGTCGCAGCTCGGAATTCCCGAAACCGGCGAGCCGCACGCGACGTTCGTCGAGAACGCGCTCGCCAAGGCGCGGCACGCGAGCCGGCTCTCCGGCATGCCGGCATTCGCCGACGATTCCGGCATCTGCGTGGCGGCGCTCGGCGGCGAGCCCGGCGTGCACTCGGCGCGGTTCGCGGACGGGCCTCCGCCGGGCGCCGCCGGCGTGCGCGACGATCAGGATCAGCGCAACAACGAGAAGTTGATCGCGTTACTGAAGGACCGGCGGGACCGCCGGGCGCACTACTACTGCGTGATCGTATTGATGCGCCACGGCGAGGATCCCGAGCCGCTCATCGTCGAAGGGCGCTGGCATGGCGAAGTAATCGACACCCCGCGCGGGGCCAACGGTTTCGGCTACGACCCGTATTTCCGTCTGCCCGAGTTCAACCGCACCGCCGCGGAACTCGCTCCGGAGGAAAAGAACGCCGCGAGCCACCGCGGCAAGGCGCTCGCCGCGCTGCTTGCGCGGCTGCGCGCTGCCCGGGTAATAGGTAATGAGTGATGAGTAATGAGACAAATGCAGGAGTGATTGGGACCCGCCCATCACCGCGCTTTCGCGCGTTGCCTCCGCTCGCGCTCTATATCCACATTCCGTGGTGCGTGCGCAAGTGCCCGTACTGCGATTTCAACTCACACGAGGCGCGCGGCGAGGTGCCCGAGCAGCAGTACATCGCGGCGCTCATCGCCGATCTGGAGCGCGCCTTGCCGCAGGTGTGGGGCCGTCGTGTGTACAGCGTCTTCTTCGGGGGCGGCACCCCGAGTCTCTTCTCGGCGCAAGGCATCGACGCGATCCTTTCCGCCGTGCGCGCACGGCTGCCGCTCGCGAGCGACGCCGAGATCACGCTGGAAGCGAATCCCGGCACGTTCGAAGCGGAGAAATTTCAGGCGTTTCGCGCCGCGGGCGTGAACCGGCTCTCGATTGGGATCCAGAGCTTCAGTCCGCGACATCTCGAGGCACTGGGCCGGATTCACGACGGTGCCGAGGCGCGCCGGGCGATTGAAATCGCGCGCACGAACTTCGACAACTTCAACCTCGATCTCATGTTCGCGCTGCCGCAGCAGACGGTGGCGGAAGCGCGCGCCGACGTCGAGAGTGCGCTGGAATACGCCCCGCCGCACCTCTCCGCCTATCACCTGACGATCGAGCCCAATACCTATTTCCACCGCTATCCGCCGCGGCTGCCTGACGACGAGGCCTCGGCGGCGATGCAGGACGAAATCGAAGCGCTGCTCGCCGCGCACGGCTACGAGCACTACGAGGTATCCGCTTTCGCAAAGTCCGTCGGATTCGCGGAACGCGGGAACGATGTTCGCCGCTCTCCTCTCTCCTCTCTGCCCGCCGCGCGCGACGCGCGCTGCCGTCACAACCTCAACTACTGGACCTTCGGCGACTACCTCGGCATCGGGGCCGGCGCGCACAGCAAGCTTTCATTCGCCGACCGGATCGTGCGCCAGATGCGCCACAAGCAGCCGAAGCAGTACATGGAGACGGCGCTGCAGGGCGGCGCGGTCCAGACGGAGCAGGAAGTGAGCGCGCACGAAGTGGGGTTCGAATTCATGATGAACGCGCTGCGGCTCACCGAAGGCTTCGCGGTCGGCCTTTTCGCGGAGCGGGCGGGGGTGCCGCTCAATGCGGTGCTCGCAGAGCTGGACGAGGCGGAACGCCGCGGTCTCATCACCCGCGATCACCAGCGCATCGCCCCCACGCCGCTCGGGCGGCGTTTCCTCAACGATCTGCTGCAGATCTTCCTGCCGGACCGACCCGGATCGGGCAGGTTGCCGGGATCAGCCGCTTGAACCGCGAGGAAACCCGGGTTCGGACTCAGCTCGAGTCGGACCGGTCGTTTTTCGAGAGTGTTTGAAGGTCTTCCGCGGTGACCAACACGGCTGCTTCACGCACTGTTCGATTCCAGCCCTGTATCGCGATGACAGCCTGGTCTACCAGCAACGAATTGCCGCCTCGGCCCACGAGCACGGCGAGCCGGTTGATCAATGCCGCGGCTTCGTAATGCAGCGCGACCAGACCGGCCAAAGATGGCGCCATGTTGCCGCCTGCCGCTGCAACTTTCCCAGCAAAGGACTCGACCGATCGAAGTTCATCCGCGAGCCGTAAGGGTTCTGCGAGTGGAATTCTGCTCATGGAATCGCCTCCTCAGGCAAATTCCCTCCAACTTCCCATCCCTCGGCTGACAGCGATACGAATTTGAAGCTTCGACCGTCAGAGAAGGTGAGAGTTCGGACTTGTGGAATGGGGGCGCGATGCGCGAGTCCTTACGCGGGCGCTATTGGCGGACATCGCTCGAGGTCACCGTACGGGCGAGAGCGCCGCGGCAACCGGGAAAACTGGAAGGCTGGACATCCTGCTGCGAGATCACCTCCTCGGTGTCTTGTCGGGCTGATGGAACAGGTTATCGAGCAATGCCGGCTGCCCGAGACAGGCGAGGGCGCGGCATATCGCTAGACCAGCGGCACGAAGTCGTACTCGCCGATGCCCTGGAGCACGAGGAACGTCGCCGAGGTGTCCCCGCCATTGGTGACGAGGTGCGGGCGGCGCGGCCGGACCGAGTAGGTGTCGCCGGGCCCGAGCCGTATCTCCTCCTTGGGGTCGCGCAGGAAAAGTCTGATGCGCCCCTCGAGGACGTAGAACGTATCCTGGATGTTGCTGTGGTAATGCCAGGGCACCTGTTGCGTCGGGGAGATCTGGAGTTCATTGATACGGAAGCCGGGCCGCTCGGCATGATGAACCCGGCGCTCGACTTCATAGAGATGACTCGCGTCTTTCATCGCTTCCATAGGGCTCCTCCATCTGCGAGAGTTGCTGCCTGACGAGTATGTGGGAAAAATCCTTGAGGCGCAAAAAGCACCGTTTGCCGGGTCCGCTTGTCCTCTGCCAAGCACGTGATCTCAATCCGGGAGTTCGCGCAGCCGTCGCTCGAGAAACCGGCGCTCCGGCTCCTGCCGCGTGAGACTGAGAGCCCGCTGGTAGGAGAGCCGGGCTTCCGCGGTTTTCCCCAGCCGCCGGCACATGTCCGCCCGCGCCGAGTGCGCCAGATGGTAGTCCGCGAGATCACCGCGCGCCAGGATCGCGTCGATGAGGGTAAGCCCGGCCGCGGGGCCGTCGCGCATTGCCACCGCCACCGCCCGGTTGAGCTCCACGACGGGCGACGGATCCACCCGCGCCAGCACGTCGTACAGTCCGGCGATCTGCGCCCAGTCGGTCGCGGCGGCGGTGGGCGCTTCGGCGTGCACCGCCGCGATCGCCGCCTGGAGCGTGTAGGGGCCGAACCTGCGCGATGACAGCGCCCGCTCCACCAGCGCTAACCCTTCCGCGATCTGATCCCGGCTCCAGAGCGAGCGGTCCTGGTCGGCGAGCAGGATCAGCTCACCCGCCGGCGAAGTGCGCGCGGCACGCCGCGATTCCTGCAGCAGCATCAGCGCCAGCAGTCCCACCGCCTCGGGTTCCGGCAGCAACTCGATCAGCAGCCTTCCGAGACGGATCGCTTCACCCGAGAGATCGTGCCGCGTCAGCGACGCGCCCGATGACGCGGAGTAACCCTCGTTGAACACGAGGTAGACCACGCGCAACACGGCGTCGAGCCGGTCGGGCAGATCGTCCCGAGACGGGACCTCATAGGGAATGCCCGCGTCGCGGATCTTCGCCTTGGCGCGCACAATGCGTTGCGCCACCGTCGGCGCCGCGGTGAGAAAAGCGCGTGCGATCTCCTCGGTCGTGAGGCCGCAGACTTCGCGCAGCGTCAGCGCCGCCTGGGCGTCCGGCGGCAGCGCCGGATGGCAGCAGGTGAAGATCAGGCGCAGGCGGTCGTCCTCGACGCTCTCGGCGTCGCTCGCCGCGGCATCATCAGCGATGGATTCGACTCGCTCGGCGACATCTTCCATGGAATCGAACCGCGCGCGCCGGCGAATGGCGTCGATGGCCTTGAAACGTCCGGCCGACACCAGCCACGCCCGCGGGTTCGTGGGCACACCGTCGCGCGGCCATTGCTCCAGCGCTGCCCGGAAGGCATCGTGCAGCGCCTCCTCGGCGAGATCGAAGTCACCGAGGAGACGGATCAAGGTGGCCAGGACGCGGCGCGATTCCGCGCGGTAGACGGCGTCCACCGTGTGGCGCATGCGCTCGGCGTCATCCCCGCTCATGACGAGCGCCGGCCCTCAGGGCGCCACGATCACCATCCACGACACGCCGAAGCGGTCGGCGACCATGCCGAAGCGCGGCGGCCGTCGAAAAACAGATAGGGTTGAACTTGCATGGCATCTCCTTTCACGATGACTTCTTTGTCCCGACCCCCATCTCGCGGAAACGTTCGACCGCTTCGCTGGGGCCGAAGTCTTCGAGCTCGAACAATTGGCGCACCTCGATCTCGCCCTCCTTGCCATCGACGGCGGGATTGGGAAAGCGCTTGGTCCATTCCATCGCCTCTTGCCTCGACTTCACCTGGATGAGCGTGTAGCCGGCAATGAGCTCTTTGGTCTCGGTAAAGGGACCGTCGACCACGGTGCGCTTCGCTCCGGAGTGCTTGATGCGCCAGCCCTTCGCGGTCGGCTGAAGCCCCGAGGCATCGAGCAGCGCGCCGGCTTTCGCGAGCTCCTCATGGTACTGCGCCATTGCGGCAATGAGCTTCTCCTCCGGCATGACGCCGGCTTCCGAGTCCTGGGTGGCCTTGACGATGATCATGAATCGCACGGAAATCTCTCCTTTCCGGTTTCAGGTTGGGAAGTTTGCGGTCCCCTAAGCCGTAGTCGTTCGGCGGAGCGCGGAATCGACAACGGGCCTACTGAGCGCGAAACGCTGGACCGGTGACAGAGAATACCTTTCCGTCGCGCGTCCTACGTGGTGGGGAGGAGCGGCGTGGGCACCGGCACGGCGCTGCGGCCTTCGAGCCATCCCGGCACCGGCAGGTTCCTGGAACGGAGAAACTCGGGATTGAAGAGGCGGCTCGCGTAACGCTGCCCGCCGTCGGCGAGCACGGTCACGATGGTGTGGCCGGGACCCATGTGTCGGGCGAGTTGGATCGCGCCGGCGACATTGATGCCGGTGGAGGTGCCCATCAGCATCCCCTCGTGCTGCAGGAGATCGAACACCACGGGGAGCGCCTCGTCGTCGGGGATCTGGAACGCCTCGTCCACCGGCGCGCCTTCGAGATTTTTCGTGATGCGGCTCTGGCCGATGCCTTCGGTGATCGAGCTGCCCTCGGCCTTGAGTTCGCCGTGCTTGTACCAGTGGTAGAGGGAGGCGCCCAGCGGATCGGCGATGCCGATCGCGATCTTCGGATTGCGCTGTTTGAGAAACATCCCCACCCCCGCGAGCGTGCCGCCCGTGCCCACCGCGCAGATGAACGCGTCCACCTTGCCGGCGGTCTGCTCCCAGATTTCCGGGCCCGTCGTTTCAAAGTGCGCCCGCCGGTTGGCGACGTTGTCGAACTGGTTGGCCCAGATCGCCCCGGCGGAGTCCTGCCGCGCGATTTCTTCCGCGAGCCGCCCCGAAACCTTCACGTAATTATTGGGATTCGCGTACGGCACGGCGGGCACTTCGCGCAGGTCGGCGCCGTACTGCCGCAGCGCGTCCTTCTTCTCCTGGCTTTGCGTGTCCGGGATGACGATGACCGTGCGGTAGCCGCGCGCATTGGCCACGAGCGCAAGCCCGATGCCGGTATTGCCGGCGGTGCCCTCGACGATGACGCCACCCGGACGGAGCAGGCCGCGCTCCTCCGCGTCCTTGATGATGAAGAGCGCCGCACGATCCTTCACCGACCCGCCCGGGTTGAGGAACTCGGCTTTACCGAGGATTTCGCAGCCGGTCAGCTCGGAGGCCCGTCGCAGGCGAATCAGCGGCGTGCGGCCGATGGCTTCGATCGAATTGGCGTGCACCTCCATGCGGTCAGATTATCGGCCTCTGCGCAGCGCGATCAAGTGCGGCGAAATTTCTCGCCGACGCGCCCGTACGGCCCGCGTTCGCCTACGGCGACCGGCGAAATACGATGTCCCAGACCCGATGCCCGAGCTTGAGGCCGCGGCTTTCGAACTTGGTCTGCGGGCGGTGGGCGGGGCGCGGCGCATAGCCCTCGGCGGTGTTGCGAAGTTCTAGCGTGGCGGACAGCACGGAAAGGATGTGCCCGGCGTAGTCTTCCCAGTCGGTGGCCACGTGCAGGTAAGCGCCGGGCTTCATGCGCTCGGCCAGCAGCGCGACGAACGGCGGCTGGATCAACCGCCGCTTGTGGTGGCGCTTCTTGGGCCAGGGATCGGGAAAGAAGACATGCACGCCGTCCACACTGCGCGGGCCGATCATGTGCGTGAGCACTTCGACCGCGTCATGCTGGACGATGCGCACGTTGGTGAGCCCGAGTTCCTGAATCTGTTTGAGCAGGCTCCCCACGCCCGGCGTGTGCACTTCGATGCCGAGATAATCGTTTTCCGGGTAACGGGAAGCGATCTGCGCGGTGGTCTCGCCCATGCCGAAGCCGATCTCGAGAATCTTCGGTGCGCTGCGGCCGAACACGCGGTCGAGATCGACGATCTCGTGCGCGAAGGGGATTCCGAATACCGGCAGGAGCGTATCGTGGGCGCGCTGCTGGGCTTTCGACACGCGCCCCTGCCGCAATACGTAGCTGCGGATCGGGCGATGATGGGGAGCGTTCATGCGCCCTGCAGTTTAGCGGGGGTGCGCCAAACCGGCAAAGTCACCCGCTTCCGCCGCCGCCAGCGACGCGCCTCCGGTTGATCTAGAGCAAACCGCGCCGTCCGCGCCCGTCGTAAGCTCTGAGCGACATGTCGAAATATTGGCAACGCTGTTCGCGTCCTGGGCGTGGGGCTTCACGCTCAACCGGGTCTCGCTCTTCGCCGCCGCGCTCCTGTTCGGCATCCTGGTATCGACGCTTTTGACGCTCGTCGTGATCCCGGTGCTCTACTACGCGGCGAACTGGCGGCGCTTCCCGCCCGCGCCGGGCGATTGATCTGCATCAACACGGCGGGCCGCAGTGCGCCGTATTCTTGCTTTCATTGCCGTTTGCAAGGAGTCCGAAGATGACGACTGAGACAGGGACCGCGCCCGCCGCCCGCAACGAGGCGGCGTCAACCGGGGCGGCGGAGGACCAGGCATTTGCGATCGAACTCGAGCAGGAACGCGATTACGAATTTCGCGTGCGGTTCGACTGGGAGGGCGTGCCCGATCTCAAGCTGGATGAACCGGCGCCGCTCGGACGGGCATCGGGTCCGAATGCCGCGCGGCTGATCGCCGCCGCCGTGGCGAACTGCCTGGCGGCGAGTCTGCTGTTCTGCGTGCGCAAGTTCAAGCAGGACCCGGGTGGGGTGCGGGCGCGGGTGATCGGCCGCATGGCGCGCAACGAGCGCGGGCGGATACGCATCGGCGGCCTCGACGTCGAGATCCGGCTGGGCAAGACGGCGGAGGAGATCAAGTTTTCCGAGCGCTGCCTCCAGCAGTTCGAAGATTTCTGCATCGTGACGGAAAGCGTGCGCAACGGCATCGCGGTGGGCGTGCGTGTCCTCGACGGCGACGGCCGCACCGTGTTCGAAGGGTAGTTCGCCGAGACGAAAGGAGCAGGCATGTCGTTGCTGGAATTTGCGCGCGGCCCCGCGTTGTGGGCGTCGATCTTCGTCCTGGTTGCGGGCACGGCGTGGCGCATCTGGGGAATTTTCAGGCTGAAAGCCA
>JACQOK010000450.1 GCA_016202565.1 Betaproteobacteria bacterium
GACATTCACGTGATCAATGCCGGCGACGGGCGGCACTCGCACCCGACGCAGGGCTTGCTCGACATGTTCACGATCCGCCATTACAAGAAGGATTTCTCGGGCCTGCGCGTGGCGATCGTCGGCGACATCCTGCACTCGCGCGTCGCGCGCTCGCAGATCCACGCGCTTACCACGCTCGGCTGTCCCGAGATACGGGTTATCGGCCCCAAGACGCTGCTGCCGAGCCATGTGCAGAATCTCGGCGTGCACGTCTATCACGACATGCGCAAGGGATTGAAGGATGTCGATGTGGTCATGATGCTGCGGTTGCAGAACGAACGCATGGAGGGACCGCTGCTGCCCTCCGCCCAGGAGTTCTACAACTACTCCGGTCTGACCGAAGACAAGCTTGCGGCCGCCAAACCCGACGCGATCGTGCTGCATCCGGGGCCGATGAACCGCGGCGTCGAGATCGACTCGAGCGTCGCCGACGGCGCGCAGTCGGTGATCCTGCCGCAGGTCACGTTCGGGATCGCGATCCGGATGGCGGTGATGAGCATCCTCGCCGGGAAATGACTGGTGATGAGTGACGGGTGATGAGTAATGGGTAAAAAAAAGTTATGACCCGAGGCTTTCCCCCGCCGGTATCCCATCACCCATTACCCATTACCCATTTTACCCATCACCGCCAAACATGAAAATTCACATCAAGAACGGCCGGCTGATCGATCCCGCAAACGGCATCGACGCAACCCAGGACGTATTCATCGCTGCCGGCCGGGTCGCCGCGATCGGCGTCGCGCCCAGGGGTTTCACGGCCAACCGCGTCCTCGACGCCTCGGGCCTGATTGTGTGTCCGGGTCTGGTCGATCTTGCCGCGCGCCTGCGCGAACCCGGTTTCGAGTACATGGCCACACTCGAGTCGGAGATGGAGGCGGCAATCGCGGGCGGCGTCACCAGTCTCGCCTGCCCGCCGGACACCGACCCGCCGCTCGACGAGCCGGGCCTCGTTGAAATGTTGAAGTTCAGCGCCAGGAACCTGAACCAGGCGCACGTCTACCCGGTGGGCGCGCTCACCGAGGGACTCAAGGGTCAGCGGCTGACCGAAATGGCTGAACTGCGCGATGCGGGCTGTGTCGCCTTCTCTCAGGCCGACGCGCCAATGACCGATAATCAGGTCCTGTTCTACGCGATGCAATACGCAGCGACTTTCGGCTTTCCCGTGTGGCTGCGCCCGCAGGACCCGACGCTCGCGCGAAACGGCGTTGCTCATGACGGCCAGGTCGCCACTCGCCTCGGACTGCCGGCGATCCCGGTGTGCGCGGAAACCGTGGCGCTGTCCAGCATCCTGCTGCTGGCGCGCGAAACCGGCGCCCGCGTGCATCTCGCACGGCTCTCCAGTGCGGAGGGCATAGACATGGTCCGCCAGGCGAAGCGCCTCGGCATCGCGGTCACTTGCGATGTCGGGATCCATCATGCCCACCTGTCCGAAATGGACATCGGCTATTTCGATCCCAACTGTCACCTGACGCCGCCACTGCGCAGTCAGCGCGACCGCGACGCGCTGCGCCAGGCGCTTGCCGATGGCACGGTGGACGCGGTGTGCTCGGACCATACGCCGGTGGACGAGGATGCCAAGCAGCTGCCGTTTGCGGAGGCCGAGAGCGGCGCCACGGGGCTCGAGCTGCTGCTGCCGCTGACGCTGAAGTGGGCGGAGCAGAGCGACGTGCCGCTGTTGCGGGCGCTGGCCAAGATCACTTCCGATGCGGCGCGCGTTCTCGGCATCGACGCCGGGCATCTGAGGGCAGGCAGTGCCGCCGACGTTTGTATCTTCGACCCCGAGCGATACTGGAAAATCGAGCCCACCGCGCTGAAGAGCCAGGGCAAGAACACGCCGTTTCTCGGCATCGAACTCAGGGGCAAGGTCCGCTACACCTTGGTCGAGGGCCAGGTCGTCTACGAGGAAAATAGCGGAAAGCGGTGAGCAGCAAGCGGTCAGCAGCCGGCTACCCGGGGTTTCCGGGTGGAACCTCCTCGCGTTTCGGGTATCCTACCGAATCCCCAATCCTGAATCCCGTCCGATGAACCCGCTGCTCGATTTCTCGGGCCTGCCCCGATTTGCCGATTTCAAGCCGGACCATGTGACGCCAGCAGTGGATCACCTGCTGGCCGAAAACCGTTCGCTGATCGCCCGTCTCGCCGCGCCGGAGGTGCCCGCGACATGGCGCGATTTCGTCGCGCCGCTCGAGGACGCCAACGAGCGGCTGGCCCGCGCGTGGGGCCAGGTCGGACACCTGAATGCCGTGATGAACAGTCCCGAGCTGCGCGAAACCTACAACGCCAACCTCCCGAAGATCACGCAGTACTACACCGAACTTTCGCAGCACCAGGGACTGTTCGAAAAATTCAAGGCGCTCGCCGGGTCCCCCGAATTTGACCGCCTCGCGCGCGCGCAACGCAGGATTGTCGAGAACGAACTGCGCGACTTCCGCCTGGGCGGCGCCGACTTGCCTCCGGACAGCAAGCGGCGCTTCATGGAAATCCGCGAACGGCTGTCGCAGCTTTCTTCGCGTTTCAGCGACAATCTGCTCGATGCAACCAATGCCTTTGCGCATTACGTGAGCGACGAATCGGAGCTCGCCGGCATTCCGGAAGACGTGCGCCAGGCCGCGCGCGAGGCGGCGCAGGCGGACGGCAAGCCCGGCCGGAAGTTCACCCTGCACGCGCCGTCCTACCTGCCGGTGATGCAGTATGCCGACAACCGTGGCTTGCGGGAAATCATGTATCACGCCTACGTCACGCGCGCCGCCGAGTTCGGCAAATCCGAATGGGACAACGCGCCCCTCATCGCCGAGATCGTCAAGTTGAGGCCGGAAATGGCGCGGCTGCTCGGCTTGAACAACTACGCCGAATATTCGCTCGAGCCGAAGATGGCGGACTCCCCGCAACAGGTGCTCGATTTCCTGAACCAGCTCGCATCGCGCGCGCGGCCGTACGCCGAACGAGACCTTCAGGAAGTCACCGGATTCGCGCGCGAGGAACTCGGGCTGGGCAGGCTCGAAGCGTGGGACATCGCCTACGCCTCCGAGAAGCTGCGCATGGCGCGCTACGCATTTTCCGATCAGGAAGTGAAGCAGTATTTTCCGGAAACGACGGTGCTGCCCGGTATGTTCCGGCTGGTCGAGGCCCTTTACGGCCTGAACATCACCGCGGCGGAAGCGCCGAAATGGCATCCGGATGTGCGGTTTTTCGCGATCCACGACCGGACCGGCGCGCTCGTCGGGCAATTCTATGCCGACCTCTACGCGCGCCCCTCGAAGCGCGGCGGGGCCTGGATGGACGAAGCGATCACACGCCGGCTCAAGGACGGACGGGTGCAGGTGCCGGTCGCCTACCTCAACTGCAATTTCTCCGCGCCGATCGGTGGCAAACCGGCGCTGTTTACGCATGACGAAGTCATTACGCTGTTCCATGAATTCGGCCACGGGCTGCACCATTTGCTGACCCGCGTCGACTATCTCGGCGTCTCCGGCATCAACGGCATCGAATGGGATGCGGTGGAATTGCCCAGCCAGTTCATGGAGAACTTCTGCTGGGAATGGGAAGTGCTGCAGCCCATGACGCGCCACGTGGACACCGGCGCGCCGCTGCCGCGAACACTGTTCGACAAGATGCTTGCTGCGAAAAACTTTCAGAGCGGGCTGCAGGCCGTCCGCCAGCTCGAATTTGCACTGTTCGATCTGCATCTGCACTTTGACTTCGATCCACACGCCGCCAAGACGGCGTTGCAGCTGCTCGACGAGGTGCGCTCCCGGGTCGCGGTGATCCTGCCGCCCGCCTACAACCGTTTTCCGAACAACTTCTCGCACATCTTCGCGGGCGGTTATGCCGCAGGCTATTACAGCTACAAGTGGGCGGAAGTGCTCTCGGCGGACGCCTACAGCCTGTTCGAGGAAAACGGCGTGCTCGACCCGGCCACCGGCAGCCGCTTCTGGAACGAGATTCTCGCTGTGGGCGGCAGCCGGCCCGCCCTCGAGTCCTTCATCGCGTTCCGCGGGCGCGAACCGAAGATCGACGCGCTGTTAAGGCACAGCGGCATGGTGGACGCGGCGTAATCGTCGCCGCGGGCTTTGCGCCACACCTCGCGAAGTGCTAGAGTGAAAATCGCTCGATTACTCAGAGGTAGCGCAATGAAAAGAACCGCCATCCTGATTTACGCGTTATCGTTGGCGACTCCGCTGTGTGCCGCCCAGCTCTACCGCTGGGTCGACGAGAAGGGCAATGTGGAATGGCGCGACACGCCCCCGCCGGCCACCGCCAAGAAAGTGGAGCAACGCACGATCAGCGTGAGCACGATCCCGGCGAGCGATCTCCCCTACAGCGTGCAGCAGGCCGTAAAAAACTTCCCGGTCACACTGTGGGCGACCTCCGACTGCGGCCAACTATGCGACCGGGCGCGTGGCCACCTCAATCGGCGCGGCGTGCCGTACACCGATAAGAACCCGCGGTCAGACATGGAAGGATTCAAGAAGGTTTCCGGTGGCAGCCTGGAAATACCGCTTCTCTTCGTGGGCAGCAATCGCCTGAAGGGCTACCTCGAAAGCGACTGGGACGCCGCGCTCGACATCGCCGGTTATCCCAAGACGGCCTTGACGCCGGCGAAGCCCGTGCCAAAGGCCGCCGCGACGCCGCAGCAGGCAGCACCCGCTTTGCCGGCGGTCAAGCTCTACACCAGCCCCGATTGCGGCACGATTTGCGCGCAAGCGAAGGAACTGCTGGGCGGCCGCGGCGTCACGTATGAGGAAATCGCCGTCGACGGATCCGCCGCGGTCGAAGAGCTGAGAAAAGTCTCGGGCGACGCCGTCGTTCCGGTGTTGGTTGTCGGTCAAATTGTCGTAAAAGGGTTGGAGGCGGGCCGATATCACCACGAACTCGACCAGGCGGGCTTCCGGCGCGGGCAGGCGACGGCGAAACCCTGAGCGGTCGGATGAAACTTCCAGGCTAGCGGGCGATCATCCGGGCCTGACAATCCGCCATCAACTGGCGCGCAAAATTTGCGTGGTCGCCCTGGAACAGCGTGGTGAGGCGGACCGAGACCATCGATCCAATGCCGTTGTTGTGCACCTGGGCCACGGCGAGCGTGCCTGCCGTCCGCCCCGCTGCACGCACGATGACTTCCCACGAGGCATCCCCCAGCAATCTTTCTTCTGCCGTGATGTTCTGGAACCGGCTCCTGGCGTTCCGCGCGATGCAGATCGCCGCCGAGTACGGCGTTCGCCCGCTTTCGAAGTTAAAGAGCCTGTCGACATCGATCTTCTCTTCCGGCGCATGGACACATCCGGCGATTCCAAGTATCAGGAGCCAACCCCCTATGGTGACGAATTGCTTCATCTGTGTCTCCTTCCCGGCATCGTGCGGCGGCACCGCCGCTTATGCTGCCACAATCCAATGACTCGCGCTTCCGAGCGTCAATTTCGGCGGAAGGATCCACCGGCGTCCGCTCGAGGACAGGCACAGGGATTCGCACCGATGCCGATTTCCCGTAACCGCGGCACCCCTCTGGCGGAGGACGCCATGCCCCGATTTGCCAAATTCCTCATCCTGTACGGCCTGGCTGCCCTGACCTTCTCATTCGCGGTTTTGTCGCTCGCGGCCGGCGGCAAGCAGAAGCCGGAGAAGGAATCCGGCCTGGTTCGCATCGAGCAGGTCGAGGTGCGGCTCTCCATTATCGGGCCGGTGGTGCTGCTCAAGGTTCGGAACAAGGCGATTCCGATATTCGTGGATGCGGTAGTTGCCGAATCCATCCATGGGGCGCTGACCGGCGAGAAATTCCGCCGTCCTCTCTCGCACGACCTGATGCGCACCATCCTCGAGGCATTCGACGGCAGGGTGTCACAGGCGATCATCACGCTCAAGGAGGGCACCTATTACGCCGACCTGACCGTGGTGATGCGCGACACCACCAACGTTTTCGACAGCCGGTCCTCCGATGCCATCGCACTGGCCATTCATTTCAAGGCGCCCATCCTGGTGAGCCCGGAGCTCCTGGATTCTGCCGGAAAGGAGCTGGAAGAACCGGACGGAAAAAGGCTGTGATCGCACCTATGCGCATCGCAACGTGGAACGTCAATTCGCTGAAAGTCCGCCTCCCGCATGTGCTCGACTGGGTGGGTAAACACCGGCCCGACGTGGTGTGCCTGCAGGAAACGAAGCTGGAGGACGTCAATTTTCCCTTGGACGCGTTCTCCAATGCCGGGTATCAGGCGCTCTTCAGCGGGCAGAAGACTTACAACGGGGTCGCGATCCTGAGCCGCAGCGCCTGCAGCGACGTGGTGGCCGCCGTTCCGGGCTTCGACGATGCTCAGAAACGCGTGCTCGCGGCCACCGTAGACGGCGTGCGGGTGGTCTGCGTCTACGTCCCGAACGGCGAGAGCATCGATTCCGAAAAGTACCGATACAAGCTCAAGTGGCTCGCAGCACTCAACGCCTGGCTTAAGCGCGAACTCGAACGCTTCCCGCGGGTTGCCGTGCTTGGCGACTTCAATATCGCGCCCGAGGCACGGGACGTGCATGACCCCCTGGTGTGGGATGGACAGGTACTGTTCAGCACGCCGGAGCGCGAAGCGTTCAAGAACCTGCTCGCGCTCGGCCTCAAGGACGGTTTCCGCCTGTTCGAGCAACCCGAGAAATCGTTTACCTGGTGGGATTACCGCATGAACGCGTTTCGCCGCAAGATGGGCCTGCGCATCGACCATGTGCTGCTTTCCACCGAACTCGCGAAGCTGTGCACCGCATGTTCGATCGATGTCGACCCGCGCAAGGCGGAGCGGCCTTCGGATCACGCACCCGTCATCGCCGACCTGAAAATTCCATAGCCACAGAGAACACAGAGGTCACAGAGGGACGGTAGGTTGGGGTGAACAAGGTGAACCCCAACACCTGAGCCCCAATGCGCATCCCATCGTTGGGGTTCGCTTCGCTCACCCCAACCTACGCGCCGTTGCGGTCCTTGCCGACGTCGAGCCCGAGTTCCTGGATCTTGCGGGTAAGCGTGTTGCGCCCGAGGCCGAGCAATTGCGAGGCCTCGATGCGACGGCCCCCCGTATGGGAGAGCGCCTTCACGATCAACGCCTTCTCGAACCTGCGCGCAAGGTCATCCATGATGGCGGTGTCGCCGCGGTTAAGCAGCGTCTCGACTTCCTTTTCCAGCAAAGAGACCCAGCTCTGGCTTGCAGGCGTTGCCGCATCCGATCTGATCTCGGGCGGCAGGTCCTTGACTTCGATATTGACGGACGGCGCCATCACCGTCAGCCAGTGGCACAGGTTTTCCAGCTGCCGCACGTTGCCGGGGAAATCCTGGGCGCTCAGATACCTCACGGTCGCGTCCGACAGGCGCTTTGCTTCCACCCCGAGCTCGCGCGCGCATTTTTGCAGGAAGTGCTTGGCGAGCAGCGGAATGTCCTCACGCCGCTCCCGCAACGACGGCAGGCGCAGCCGGATCACGTTCAACCGGTGAAACAGATCGTCCCGGAAAAGGCCCTGTCTGACCCGCATCTCCAGGTCCTGGTGGGTGGCCGCGATCACCCGCACGTTGGCCTTGATCGGTTGGTGTCCGCCGACCCGGTAGAAGTGCCCGTCGGAGAGCACGCGCAATAGCCGGGTCTGCAGGTCTGCGGGCATATCGCCAATCTCGTCGAGGAACAGTGTGCCGCCTTCGGCCTGCTCGAAGCGCCCGCGGCGCATGCTCTGCGCACCGGTGAAGGCGCCGCGCTCATGGCCGAAAAGTTCCGACTCGAGCAGTTCCTTCGGGATCGCCGCCGTATTGATGGCGATGAAATGCTTGTCGGCGCGCGGGCTGTGGCGATAGAGGGCGCGCGCAACCAGCTCCTTTCCGGTGCCCGATTCCCCGGTGATCAGCACTGTCGCGTGCGACTGCGCAAGGCGTCCGATGGCGCGGAACACTTCCTGCATCGCCGGCGCCTGGCCGAGGATTTCCGGCGTGGCCCCGACTTCCTCCGCCGTGGTCTCCTTGCGCATGCTTTCTTCCATCGCGCGCCGGATCAATTCCACCGCATGATCGACGTCGAACGGCTTGGGCAAATACTCGTAGGCCCCGCCCTGAAAGGCGGTGACGGCGCTCTCCAGATCGGAATACGCCGTCATGATGATGACGGGCAGATGGGCGTAGCGTTCCTTCGCCTTCTGCAGCAGTTCCAGGCCCGACTCTCCCGGCATGCGGATGTCGCTTACCACGACCTGAGGCGTTTCCTCTTCCAGCGCGGTAAGCGCCTCCTGCACTGACGAAAAGGTCTTGAATGCAATGTTCTCCCGCATGAGCGCCTTTTCGAACACCCAGCGAATCGAACGGTCATCGTCGATGATCCAGACGGGTTTCATGTCACCTCGTTCACCGGCAGTAGAATCGTAAAACAGGTATTCCCCGGCACGCTCTCGTAGGTGATGGTGCCATGATGCTGAGTAATGAAATTCTGGGCGATCGTGAGTCCCAGCCCGCTGCCGTTATCGCGCCCGGACACGAGCGGATACAGAATGCGCTCGCGGATCGCCTCCGGGATCCCCGGACCGTTGTCGATGACCTGCAGCTCGATCGCGTGGCGATAGCGCTTGCGCACAAGCGTGACCTGCCGGGCGATGCGCGTCTTGAGCCTGATCTCGCCCTTGCCCTGCAGCGCCTGGGCGGCGTTACGCACGATGTTGAGCGCGACCTGGATCAGTTGCTCCTTGTCCCCCTTCAGCAGCGGCAGGCTCGAATCGTAGTCGCGCCGGATCACGATGTCCTGGGCATACTCGGCGAGGATGACGCTGCGCACGCGCTCCAGAACCTCGTGAATGTTCAGAGTGACCGGCTGGGGCAGCCGATGCGGCGCGAGCAGGCGATCCATCAGCGACTGCAGCCGATCGGCCTCCTTCATGATCACCTGCGTATATTCGTGCAGGTTGGGCCGCTCGAGTTCCCGCTCGAGCAGCTGCGCCGCGCCGCGAATGCCGCCGAGCGGATTCTTGATCTCGTGCGCGAGATTGCGAATGAGTTCCCGGTTAGCCTGGTTCTGATCGAGCAGGCGTTCCTCCCGGGCGATCTTGAGCTGCTGCTCGACGTGGCGGAACTCCAGCAGAAAGCCACTGCCGGCCGCGAGCTCCACCGGCGTCACCGTGCACGCGAGCTGCAGCCGGCTGCGGCCCGCCACGCTGAGCGCGAGGTCATGCTCGGTATAGCTGCAATTGTTGTCGCATGCGTAGCCGATCGCCGACACGAGCTTCGCCTCTTCACTGAACAGCCTGCCGAGCGGTTGACCGGATGTATTCTTGCTGCTCAGTTCAAACAGGTTCTCGGCTGCCGGATTCATGTACTGGACGGCCAGCTTGTCGTCCAGGAAGATTACAGCCGTCGCGAGCAAATCAAGGCCAGAGAATGCTTCGGGTGTCATGAGTCAATCCGCACGTTTGCGCGAGCAAGAACCGCGCCAAGCCGTACGCGAAGACGGACGGGGGCGGCGACGGCACTCATGGTCGCATCCGGCGGATGTGCGCTACCTGAAGTTCGCCAGTTCCTTCTTCAGGCTTTCGATGTTGTCCTCGTGCAGCTTGACCTTCTTCTGATAGGGCTCCAGCCGGTCGAGCACCCGTTGGTAGTTGCGTTCGCTGCCCAGGCGCACCGCCTGTTGGTCAGCCAACTCCTTCTGCGCTGCGGCGAGCTGCTTCTGTTCACTGGCCAGTTCCTGCTCGAGAATACGACGGCGGTCGCCATCACGCTGTTTCTGGGTGCCCGCATCGACCTTGGGAAAACTCGCGGGCCCGGGCGCGTTTTTTGTCTGCGGTTTCGGCGCCGGCACGGTATTGATCGGCCCGACGTCCAGCAGCTTGCACCCCTTGGCTTCGGCCTTGATATTGGTGAAGCGCTTCTTGCCGCTGGCATCGACGCATTCATAGATGTCCGCGTGCACTGCGGACGCAAACAACCCCATCAGGACCAGCAGCAGAATTCGCATCAGTATTCCGGTTTGATCCTTCGAAACAACGCCGTCACAGCGGGTCGGTTGACCTGAACCAAAAGATAAGTCTATGTCAGCAAATCAGAATTAGCAATGCACCTTAATAGTGCGACGCCCTTATTGGCGCAAAAAAGGGCGGGATTTTCGCCCGCCCTTCGGACTCCGCACCCTTCCTTTAGAGGCTGTAGTACATCTGGAACTCGATCGGATGGGTCGTCATGCGGAACAGCGTGACTTCCTCCATCTTGAGCGCGATGTAGGCGTCGATCATATCGTTCGAGAATACTCCGCCGCGGGTCAGGAACTCCCGGTCCTTGTCCAGGCACTCGAGCGCTTCATCCAGCGAGGCGCAAGGATGCGGGATTTTCTTCGCGATTTCCGGCGGCAGATCGTAGAGGTTCTTGTCGATCGGGTCCCCGGGATGAATCTTGTTCTGGATGCCGTCGAGACCGGCCATCAGCATCGCGGTAAACGCGAGATACGGGTTGCAGGTCGGATCCGGAAAGCGCACTTCGATACGGCGCGCCTTCGGGTTGGCCACCAACGGCACGCGCACGGCAGCGGAACGGTTGCGCGACGAATACGCGAGATTGATCGGCGCTTCGAAGCCCGGCACCAACCGCTTATAGGAATTCGTGCCGGGATTGGTGATGGCGTTGAGCGCCTTGGCGTGTTTGATGACACCGCCGATGTAGTGCAGGGCGAGTTCAGACAGGCCCCCGTAGCCGCTGCCGCTGAACAGGTTCTGGCCGCCTTTCGCCAGCGACTGGTGCACGTGCATGCCGGAACCGTTGTCGCCGACCACGGGTTTGGGCATGAAGGTGGCGGTCTTGCCATACGAGTGGGCAACGTTGTGCACCGCGTATTTCAAAATCTGCATCCAGTCGGCGCGCTTGACCAGCTTCTCGAATTTGGTGCCGATCTCGTTTTGTCCCGCCGCCGCGACTTCGTGGTGGTGCACTTCGCACTCCACGCCCATTTCCTCCAACGCGAGCACGATGGCGGAGCGGATATCCTGCAGCGAATCGACCGGCGGCACCGGGAAATAGCCGCCCTTGATCGGCGGGCGGTGACCCATGTTGCCGCCCTCGAAATCCTCGCCCGAAGACCACGGCGCCTCTTCCGACTTGATCTTGACGTGGGAGCCGGACATGTCCACGCTCCAGGTCACCGAATCGAAGATGAAAAACTCCGGCTCGGGCCCGAAGAACGCGGTATCCGCGATGCCGGTCGATTTGAGATACGCTTCGCCGCGCTTGGCGATCGAACGTGGATCGCGGTCGTAGCCCTTGCCGTCCGAGGGTTCAATCACGTCGCAGGTGAGGAGCAGCGTCGGTTCATCGGTGAACGGGTCCATGCGCGCCGTATCCGGGTCCGGCAACAGGACCATGTCGGAGGCCTCGATGCCTTTCCATCCGGCGATGGACGAGCCATCAAAAAAATGGCCATCGGTGAATTTGCTGTCGGTGAAGGCCCTCACGGGTACCGATACGTGCTGCTCCTTGCCGCGGGTATCGGTAAACCGGAGATCAACGAATTTCACCTCGTTGTCCTTGATCAGTTTCATTACATCGGCAACCGCCATTTCTTTCTCCTAAGCAGTGATAAAACAGACTGGTAATCGGGACTGTGTGGTCAGCACAAAATGTGCCAAGGCGCGGCAAAAGAAATGCATTGTGCCATAAGGGAATTTGCCAAAGCAGCAAAAATCGGCGCACCACTCCAGTGCGTCCTGGAATTCTAGCGCACTATCGTGGTGCCGCATGAACGGTAACGGTGCCCATGCGATAATAGCTTGTTTTTCAGTTCGTTAGGAGATGCCGCTATGGCCATCACCGAGATCATGAAAGCGGCTGAAGCGCGCGCCAAGCAGATGGGGCTACCCTATGAAGGCGCATTATTGCCGGCCGAGGCCTATCAGCTTCTGCAGTCGGCGCCCGGCGCCAAACTCGTGGACGTGCGCACGCGTGCCGAGTGGGACTGGGTCGGCCGCATCCCGGGCGCGGTGGAAATCGAATTGCTCACGTACCCGGGAAGCCGCCTGAATCCCTCCTTCCTGGCGGAGCTCGAGCGGCAAGTCGACAAGGAGGTGCCGGTCATGTTCATCTGCCGCAGCGGCGGACGCTCGCACAATGCGGCGCTGCTCGCGATGCAGGCGGGCTACACCGCGTGCTATAACGTGCTCGAGGGTTTCGAGGGCGACAAGGACGCGCAGGGCCATCGCAATACCAGAGGCGGCTGGCGCGCCGGCGGGTTGCCTTGGGTCCAGAGTTAAAGATGAAGGATGAATAAAGTGTAGTCTTTCCCTTCCGCCTACATCCTTCCGCCTTGCATTTATCCCGCTGACCAGTTCACGAGACCCGTGTAGCCGGTCGACAGCACCAGGAGCCCGAAGCCGATGCGGTACCAGGCGAACACGCTGAAGTCGTGCGTGGCGATGTAGCGCAACAGCCAGCGCACACACAGAAACGCCGACACGAACGCCGCGATGGAGCCGACGGAAAAGACACCGAAGTCGCCGGCGGAAAGCAGCGCGCGATTCGCGTAGAGGTCATAGGCCCCGGCGGCGATCAGCGTCGGCACGGCGAGAAAGAATGAGAATTCGGTCGCAGCGCGGCGCGACAGCCCGAACAACATTCCTCCGATGATCGTCGCGCCGGCGCGCGAGGTACCGGGAATCAGGGCGAAGGCCTGTGCCACGCCGACCTTGAGCGCATCTTTCCACGTCATCTCATCCACGCTTTCCACCGCTGTCCGGCGCGTGCCGCGCTCCACCCACAGGATGATCAACCCACCGAAGATGAATGCAAGCGCGACGGGAACGGCATGGAACAGGTACTTCTTGATCGCGCCGTTGAACGCAAGACCAAGCACGGCCGCGGGCAGGAACGCGATCACGAGATTCAGCATAAAACGCCGCGCCGCCGGGTCGCTGAACAATCCGGCGATTACGCGCGCAAAACGCTCCCGGTATTCCCATATCACCGCCAGCATTGCGCCGGTCTGGATCACGATCTCGAAGACTTTGCCCCTGGCATCATGAAAGCCGAGCAATTCAGAAGCGATGATGAGATGCCCGGTACTGGAAATGGGCAGGAACTCGGTGAGTCCTTCGACAACGCCGAGTATGAGAGCCTTGAGATAGAGCGCCACGTCCATGCGGAAGGCGCTATTCTACGCGAACGTGCAGAACCTATCTCAATAGTAGACGCGTGATGCGTTGTGGCCAAAACGCGATGAATGCTAGGAGCGGGGCGCAGTTAATATCGCGAATATTGACAAGACCCGCGACAACGCAGGCGCGCGTTTTGGCC
>JACQOK010000002.1 GCA_016202565.1 Betaproteobacteria bacterium
ATGTCGATGTCCATGAGTCGCGCGGCGTCGTCGCTGGGCTCGCGGCCCTTGAGCATGTGGAGGAAATTCGCCGCGTGGCCCAGTCACGGGTTCGGCGCCACCGGCTCGCGCCCGTTGCGGATGTGCTCATGGGCGGCGACGATCATCGGCACCTGCGCGGTGAGCCGGATGCCCTTCCGGAGCGTCGCCTCGGGCGACTTGTCGGCGGTCTCGGGGTCGAACGCCGCGAGCGCCGACACGGCGGTGCGCAGCACGTCCATCGGGTGCGCGTTCCTGACCGTGCGGATCACGTCGTAGAGCGGGACGGGCAGCGCGCGCGCGGCCTTCAGTTCCGCGGTGAACGCGTCGAGTTCCGCGCGCGCGGGCAGTTCGCCTTTCAGCAGCAAGTAGCAGGTCTCTTCGAAGGTCGAGCGCTCGGCCAGATCGTGGATCGAGTAGCCGCGGTAGCGCAGCTCGCCGGCGCGCCCGTCGATGTAGCACGCGCGCGAGCGGTCGAAGTACACGCCCTTCAGCCCGCGGTGAATCTCGATATTCTCGGTGGTTTCGCTCATGGTGGTCCTCTCAGTCGCGGCAGAAACACCTATTCTCGATCGAAACCGGCTCCAATCACAATCCCAGCAGGCGGCGCGTGTGGCGCGCGATCACGATCTCCTCGTCGGTCGGCACCACGCACACCGCGACGCGGCTTGCGGGGCTGCTGACAACGGTCTCATGGCGCGAGTTGGCGTCCTCGTCGAGTTCCACGCCGAGCCAGCGTGCCTCGGCGCAGATCATCGCGCGCACCGGCGCCGCGCGCTCTCCGATGCCGGCCGTGAAGACCAAGGCATCGAGCCCGCCGAGTGCGGCCGCCAGCGATCCCAGCTCCCGCCCCGCCCGGTAGGCGAATAATTCGATTGCCTCGCGCGCCCGCGGATCGCTGCTTGCGAGCAGCTCGCGCATGTCGCCGCTCACACCGGAAACGCCGAGCAGTCCCGAGCGATGGTAGAGCATGTGTTCGACTTCGGCGGCGCTCATGGATTTTTCGCGCATCAGATAGAAGATCACCCCGGGATCGATCGCGCCGCTGCGGGTACCCATCATCAGCCCCTCGAGCGCGGTGAATCCCATGGTGGAGGCGACGCTGCGGCGATCGCGCATCGCGCACATGCTCGCGCCGTTGCCCAGATGCGCCACGACGACACGTCCCGCGGCGCGCCCGCCGAGGTGGGCGGGCAGGACCTCCGCGATGTACTCGTAGGAAAGCCCGTGGAAGCCGTAGCGCCGGATGCCCGCGGCCGTAAGTTCCCGCGGTAACGCGAAATTCTGCGCCACTGCCGGCTGGCTGCGATGGAAGGCGGTGTCGAAACAGGCGACCTGCGGCAGTTCCGGCCGCAGCGCCATGAGCACACGGATCGCAGCGAGATTGTGGAGTTGGTGCAGCGGCGCCATGGGGTCGAGCCGCTCCAGCGCATCGAGCACTGCCTTGTCGATACGCACCGGCTCCAGGAAGCGCTCGCCGCCGTGCACGACGCGGTGTCCCGCGCCGCGCACCTGCCGTCCGTAGCCCGTCGCGGCAAGCCAGTCGAACAGCCAGCGCGGCGCGGTCTCGTGGGTGAGCGGCCGATCGCGTTCGCCCGCGGCGGGCGGCCCAGGCAACGGCTTGCCGTCGGCGTCGTGCGCGCTGAATTGCGGGGTGCCGCCCAGCCCGGCGATCGTGCCGTGCACGATGCGCGAGGGGTCGCGGGCCGCGGTGTACAGGGCGAACTTGATGCTGGACGAGCCGCAATTCAGCACCAGTATCTGCCCGGTCACGGCACGCGCCTGCCGACGCTGTGGGCGCGCAGCAGCGCCGCGATCGCGCACGATGCGAGCCGCGACTGTGCGGAGTCGGCGCGGCTCGTGAGCACGATCGGGATCCGCGCGCCGAGCACGATGCCGGCACTTTTCGCCCGGGCGAGATACTGCAGCTGTTTGACCAGCATGTTGCCGGCCTCGAGGTCGGGCACGAGCAGAATGTCGGGCCGTCCGGCCACCGCGGAGTTGATGTGCTTGGCGCGGCGCGCGGCCTCCGAGATCGCGTTGTCGAAGGCGAGCGGACCGTCGAGCACGGCCCCCCTGATCTGGCCGCGGTCGGCCATCTTGCACAGGGCTGCCGCATCGATGGTGGACTGGAGCTTCGGCGTCACGGTTTCGATCGCCGACAGGATCGCCACGCGCGGACGGGCGATGCCGAGGGCGTGTGCGAGATCGATGGCGTTCTGGACGATGTCGCGCTTGGCCTCGAGATCCGGATAGATATTGACCGCCGCGTCGGTGATGAGCAGCGGCCGTGGATAGGTGGATACGTTCATCACGAACACGTGGCTCACGCGCCGTTCGGTGCGCAGGCCGCTGCGCGAATCGACTACGGCGCCGATCAGTTCATCCGTGTGCAGGCTGCCCTTCATCAGGCATTCGACCCGCCCCTCACGCGCCAGTGCCACGGCCGTTTCCGCCGAGGCGTGGCTGTGTTCGGTGGAAACGATTTCGCAGTCCCGGATGTTCACGCGGGCCCGGGCCGCGGCGCTGCGAATCCTCGCCTCCGGGCCCACCAGTACCGGTTCGATCAATTTGCGGCGCCAGGCCATGACGGCGCCGCGCAACGACTCCGGATCGCACGGATGGACGACGGCGGTGGCGAGCGGCGGCAGTTTTTCGTTGCGTGCGATGAGGCGCCTGAACGCTTCGTTCTTTTTGGTCATGGGATGGAGCGAATGGTGACAGTCAATCGGGATGGTTCGTCGCGCCTGGGGCTCCGGTTACGCGCGTCCGGGAATAGCTGCTGAAAGCCTGCAGCACCATGGCGCCGAGACCGGCGAGGAGCGCGACGAGGACGATGAATCCGCCGACATAGGGCAGGGTGTACGCCAGCCACAGCAGCAGCAGCGCCGCCGCAAGCGCCCCGATGCGCCAGCCGAAACCCGGTTCGCCGTGCCGCCGCGCGGCGCGCATCAGCCTGTCGCCGATGAAAAACGCGGTGACGAGGTAGCCGATCAGCAGCGCTACCGCGTAGACGGCGGCCAGCATCAGCGCGATCGGTATGCCGATGATGGTGATGAGCAGCAGCAGAATCACCGGCGGCAGACTGAAAAAGATCGCGGTGCCGAGGCCCACGCTCTTCAGGGGCGAGGCGCCCACCGTCCGCAGGGCGTTGGCGGTGAAGCGCGGAAACAGCGCGAGCAGCAACGCGCCCGCGGCAAGCAGCCCCAGCAGGAATAACGGGCGCAGCACCGGCAGGCCCGGAATGTGCACCTTCGGGCGCGGAAATTCGAACGCGCCGGGCGTGCGCGTCACGCTGCCGGTGATCTGCGCCAGGGGATCGATCTGGATCTCCCTGCGGCTTGAATAGGTGACATCGCCCAGGATGCGCGCCGAACCGAGGATCTCGATGCGCTCGCCGGACAGTTCGACCGGTCCGTGGATTTCACCGAGCACCAGAATATTCTTGCCGTAGGTCGTGAGCCCACCGAACAGCCGGCCGGCGACCGCGATGTCGCCGCCGGCCAGCCACACGCGGCCGAACACCGCCGTGTCGCGCCCGAATGCGATGCTGGCGCCGGCGATCACGGCCTCGCCGATGACGCGTCCGCCGACGCTGATGACGCCGCCCGCGGCGCGCAGGTCATCGCCGATCCGGCTCGTCAATTCGATCGAGCCGGCGGCGAGAACGGCGTCGCCGCTGACGGGTTGGTCGACGTTTACCCGTCCCGCGACGGCGAAAAGGTCGCCCTCAACCGGGGTGTCGACCCTCACGTCGGCGCCGGCCATGTAAACGTTGGTCGGGTCGCCGTCATCGGCGCTTGCCATGGGCGACAGGACGTGCCACAGCAGTGCCGCGGCGGCAAGCCCCTGCGTCGCTAAACGGCGACGGCAGTCGGACATCGATCTACCTCACGCGAAAAAAGCAGCCCGGATGGAGCCATACGCAACCCGCGACCGGCATTATGCGAGGATTTCGGTACGGCGTGCGTCATGGCACCCGGCCGGCCTTGCAATCCCGAAAACCGCCCCCAATTAACTCCCTGAATTGTAACCTTTTCAGGTATAATGGTTTTTCGTTTTCAGGGGGTTGCCATGCCAATTTATGAATATCGCTGCGCGGATTGCGGATACCAGCACGAGTGTCTGCAGCGCATGAGCGATGCGCCGCTCACCGACTGTCCGGAATGCGGCAAGCGCACCTTGAACAAGCTGGTGAGTGCTGCGGGATTCCAGTTGAAAGGGGGCGGTTGGTACGCCACGGATTTCAAGAACAACGGTGCGAAGCCCAAGAAAGAACAGGAGAAATCTGCGGACAGCGGCAAGGCCGCGGAATCCAAGCCCGAAGCGGCCTGCGGGACCGGCGCCTGTCCGGCTTGCAGCTAGGTTTCAGTCCGGTGACTGGCCCCGGCACGACTGGTTAACTGCCTGTCTTCATGAACTGCGTCGTGCCCGCCACACAGCGCGGTTTCGCCGGCTACCGAGCTTCGTTATCATGAACGTTCCGCGCCTGCGGTTTTTCTGTTAGGGGCGTCGGGCGCACCCCCATCCCTCTGGTTGGAACATGTCGAAGAAGACCATGATCAAACGCTATTTCATTACCGGGCTGCTCATCTGGGTGCCGCTGGTGATCACGCTGTGGGTGTTGAACCTGCTGGTGAGCACGATGGACCAGACGCTCCTGCTGATTCCCTCGGCGTTGCGCACCGAGGCGTGGCTCGGCATGCATATTCCGGGGCTGGGCGTGCTGCTCACTATCCTGATCGTGTTCCTCACGGGTGTGTTCGCGGCCAACATCATCGGTCAGCGGCTGGTCGGGTTCTGGGAGGGCGTGCTCGCGCGCATTCCGGTGGTGAATTCGATCTACAACGGCGTGAAACAGGTGAGCGATACCCTGTTCTCGCCGTCCGGGCAGGCGTTTCGCAAGGCGCTGCTGGTGCAGTGGCCGCGCGAGGGCATGTGGACCATCGCGTTTCTCACGGGCAAGCCCGGCGGAGACGTGATCAACCATCTGTCCGGGGACTACCTGAGCATCTATGTTCCGACGACCCCCAATCCCACCGGCGGTTACTTCGTGATGGTGCGGCGCAGTGACGTGATCGAACTCGATATGAGCGTCGACGCGGCCCTGAAGTACATCATTTCGATGGGCGTCGTGGCGCCGAACGGCGGCGCCCGGAAAATCGATCCACGGCTCGTCCCGCAGAGCGGCGAAGAGCCGCGGCAGCCTCACGCCGTAAATCAGTAAGGATCGAGGGTGTTCCGGCGGTTCCGGATCTCGATCCTCAATCCTCAATCCTGCAGTGAACCATGCGTAGCGAATACTGCGGCCTGATGAGCCGAAAGCATCTCGACCAGACCGTGACGCTGTGCGGCTGGGTCCACCGCCGCCGCGACCATGGCGGCGTGATCTTCATCGACTTGCGCGACCGCGAGGGTCTGGTTCAGATCGTGTGCGACCCGGACACGCCGGCGACCTTCCAGACCGCGGACAAGCTGCGCAACGAGTTCGTGATCAGGATCACGGGCCGGGTGCGCAACCGCCCCGAGGGCACGGTCAATCCGAATCTCGTGAGCGGCGAAATCGAAGTGCTCGCGCAGGACATCGAAATCCTCAACCCCTCGCTCACCCCGCCGTTCATGATGGACGACGAACAACTCTCGGAGAACGTGCGCCTCGAGTATCGCTTTCTCGACCTGCGGCGGCCGCAGATGCAGCAGAACCTGAGGCTCCGCTATCGCACGGCCATGGCGGTGCGTGAATTTCTCGATCGTCACGGCTTCCTCGACATCGAGACGCCCATGCTCACGCGTTCCACCCCCGAAGGCGCACGCGACTATCTGGTGCCCTCGCGCGTGCATCCCGGGCATTTCTTCGCGCTGCCGCAATCGCCGCAGCTCTTCAAGCAGCTGCTGATGATCGCGGGCTTCGACCGTTATTACCAGATCGTGAAGTGCTTCCGTGATGAGGATCTCCGCGCCGACCGCCAGCCCGAGTTCACCCAGATCGACATCGAAACCTCGTTTCTCGACCAGTGCGAGATTACCGGGCTGATGGAGGCGCTGATCCGGGACGTATTCAAAACGGTGCTTGGAGTGGCGCTCCCGGACCCTTTTCCGCGCATGCACTACGACGAAGTGGTCGGGCTCTACGGTTCGGACAAGCCCGATCTGCGCGTGCCGTTGAAGTTGACCGAGCTTACCGAAGTCATGAAAACGGTCGAATTCAAGGTGTTTCGCGGCGCCGCGGAGCTCAAAGACGGCCGCGTCGCCGCATTGAGGATCCCGCGCGGCGGCGAATTGACGCGCAAGGAAATCGACGATTACACCGAATTCGTCAAGATCTACGGCGCGAAGGGCCTCGCCTACATCAAGGTGAACGATACTGCGAAGGGCGTGGAGGGGCTGCAGTCGCCGATTCTCAAGTTTCTGCCGGAGACTGCGATCAGGACCATTCTCGAGCGCACCGCGGCGCAAAACGGCGATCTTATTTTCTTCGGCGCCGACCGCGCCAAGATCGTCAACGAAGCGCTCGGCGCCCTGCGCGTGAAAATTGGCCACGAGCGCGGGCATTTCGAGCCCGGCTGGCGGCCGCTGTGGGTGCTCGACTTCCCAATGTTCGAATGGGACGACGAGGAAAAACGCTGGATGGCGATGCATCATCCGTTCACTTCGCCCGCCGACGGCCATGAGGACCTGCTCGAGGCCGATCCGGGCGCCGCGCGCGCCAAGGCGCACGACATGGTATTGAACGGCTGGGAGATCGGCGGCGGCTCGGTGCGGATCCACCGTCAGGACGTGCAGTCCAAGGTGTTCGGCGCGCTGGCGATCAGCCCGGAGGAAGCCGAGGCGAAGTTCGGGTTTCTTTTGCAGGCCCTGCAGTATGGCGCGCCGCCGCACGGCGGCATCGCGTTCGGGCTCGATCGCATCGTGACGCTGATGGCCGGCGCGGACTCGATCCGCGACACGATCGCGTTTCCGAAGACGCAGCGCGCGCAGTGCCTGCTCACGCACGCGCCGAACACGGTCGACGAGAAGCAGCTGCGCGAGCTGCACATCCGGTTGCGGCAGAACAGCTGAACCGTCGAGGACGCCAGGAAGGCGAAGTAGTACGATATCTGCAAAGGGCGCAAAGGCCATCTCATGCGTTCGATGCTTCGTGCGTGTGCGTTCCTTGAAATAGCGCTGTTCACTGTTGCGCTGTTTCTTCCATTACTTGCCCCGGCAAGCGGCGATGGCGCTGGACCGGCGGCAACGCCGGGCGTTCCGGAGATCGCTCGTGCCGGGCTGCCGCGCGAAGCGCGCGAGACGCTCGCGCTGATCAAGCACGGCGGGCCGTTTCCGCATGAACGCGACGGCGTGGTGTTCGCCAACCGCGAGAAGTTGCTGCCGGCGAAGGAGCGCGGCTACTACCGCGAATACACGGTGCCGACCCCGGGCGTGAAGCACCGCGGCGCGCGGCGCATTGTTTCCGGTCGCAGCGGGGAGCTTTATTACACCGACGACCATTATCAGAGCTTCAAGCGGATCAAGCCATGACGGGAACACCGCATCCTCTGTTTGATGCCGTGCGCTCCGGCGTCTACCAGGCGCCGCCGGCGCCCGGTCCGCTGCGGGAAGCGGCGCTGCGCGCCGGGCTCGCGTGTTTCAGCGTCGATCTCTCCCGCGTCGACGACAAGGCGCGATTTCTCGAGGCTTGTGCGGCCGCTCTCGGGTTTCCCGCGACCTTCGGCCGCAACTGGGACGCGCTCGCCGACTGTCTGCAGGATTTCTCGTGGCGAACCGCAGCGGGATACCTGATCCACTTGCGACACGGCTCGGCCTTCGCCCGGACCGCCCCGAACGACTACGCCACCGCCATCGAAATCCTGCGCGAGTCCGCAGCGTTCTGGAAGCAGCGCGGGACGCCTTTCGTCGTGCTCGTGGACGGCGCCGCCGATCTGCCGTCGTTTGCGGCATGAATGAATCGGGATACAAGATTCCGATTTCGGTGCTGGTGGTCGTTCATACCCCCGCCCTGGAAGTGCTGTTGCTGGAGCGGGCAGACCGTCCGGGCTTCTGGCAGTCGGTGACCGGCAGCCAGGACGCGGGGGAAACCCTGGAACAAACGGCCGTGCGCGAAATCAGAGAAGAAACGGGGCTCGACGCGCGACAGTATCGGCTTGTCGACTGGAAAAAGCGCAACGAGTATGAAATCTATCAAAGCTGGCGCCACCGCTACGCGCCGGGCATCACGCACAATACCGAGCACGTGTTCGGGCTGCTGGTGCCGGGACCGCTGGCAGTGACGCTCGCGCTGAACGAACACCTGCGTTACGAATGGGCGCCCTGGCGCGCGGCGGCCGACAAGGTGTTCTCGTGGAGCAACGCGGAGGCGATCCGGGAGTTGCCGCAGCGTGTGGACGGCGTGCGCTGAAGTCCACGATGTAGAATTTCCCGTACTTTCTTGCTTGATTTTTCTTATGCCGGCCCAATAACCATGACAAGTCTGCGGGAACGGCCGCGCAAACCTCCTTCAGGCTAGATTTTTTGTCACATTATGGTAATGTTTCGAACTTCATTCCGCGCGGTGAGGCACGAGCGAGATGGAAGCAGGCACGATCACGTTTGAACGTTTCAAGCCGCTGGCCGTCGAGGCCTGCGAGGCGCGCATCGTCGCGGCACGCCGGGCGCTGGGCAGGCGCGCGGTCATTCTCGGCCATCATTACCAGCGCGCGGACGTCTACAAGCACGCCGAGCTCACCGGTGATTCACTGAAACTGTCGAAGCTCGCGGCGCAGACCGAGGCCCAGTACATCGTGTTCTGCGGCGTGCATTTCATGGCCGAAGTCGCCGACATTCTGTCCAAGCCCGAACAGATTTCGATCCTGCCCGATCTCAACGCGGGATGCTCGATGGCCGACATGGCGAACCTGTCCAAGGTGGAGCGTGCCTGGCGGGAGTTGAAGCAGGTGCTCGATCCCGACCAGCACGTGACGCCGGTCACCTACATCAACAGCGCGGCCGACTTGAAGGCATTCTGCGGCGAGCACGGCGGCATCGTCTGCACCTCGACCAACGCGCGCCAGATTCTCGATTGGTGTTTCGCCCGGCGCGAGAAAGCCCTGTTCTTCCCGGACCAGCACCTCGGTCGCTGGACCGGTTATCTGATGGACATCCCCCTGTCGGAAATGCTGGTATGGGATCCGGACGAGGAGATGGGAGGGCTCACGCCGCAGCAGATCAAGATGGCCAGGGTCCTGCTGTGGAAGGGGCACTGTTCGGTGCACCAGATGTTCCAGGCGCAGCATATCCTGCGCTGGCGCCAGCAGCATCCGGGCGGCATGGTGGTGAGCCATCCCGAGTGCAACTTCGAGGTGTGCAAGCTTTCCGATTACGTCGGTTCGACCGAATACATCATCAAGACGGTGGCCGCCAGCGCCCCCGGCACCCGCTGGCTGGTCGGCACCGAGTTGAACCTCGTCAACCGCATCGCCGAGGAATTCAGGCCGCAAGGCAAGGTCGTGCAATTCATGGCGCCCACCGTGTGCATGTGCTCGACGATGCAGCGCATCGATCCCCAGCATCTGGCGTGGGCGCTGGAGAACCTGGTCGAGGGCAAGGTCGTGAACCAGATCAAGGTGCCGCCGCACGAGGCGAAGCTCGCGCGCATCGCGCTCGACCGCATGCTGGCCGTGTCGTAGGTTGGGGTGAGGCGCCCGCGCTGATCCCCAACACCTTGATCGTTGGGCATCGCGTCGCTCAGCCCAACCTACAGCGGTTGGGTCGTTCCCGCCCCCGATTACGACACTCGAGGGCAGGCTTCAGCGGGAACCCATACGCCGGTTCATCTCGTCTGATACGATTCATCTCCTCCGAACCTTCGAATGGATTCCCGTCTGCACGGGAATGACAGACATTCATTGCCATGCCGGCGCTCGTGCTGCGGCTGCTTCTACTGTTGGCGCTGCTCTCCATCGAGTTGACGCAGGCGGCGGAAGTCGTGGTTCACGCTTCGCGTCAAGGCGGCGTCCTGTTGGTAGAAGCGAGTGCCGAGATAGAAGCGGACCTGCTCCAGACCTGGGGCGTCCTGACCGATTATGATCACCTCTCCGGGTTCATCCCGGGAATGTATGTGAGCCGGGTTCTCGCGCGCGACGGCAACCGCCTTCTCCTCGAGCAGAAGGGCGAAGCACGGCTGTTGTTCCTGACTTATCCGATAGAAGTCAGGCTCGCTGTGGCCGAATTTCCCCACGAGCGGATCGTCGCACGCGCGGTGGCGGGAAACTTCCGGGAGATGGTCGGCACCTACTCCCTTGCCGCGCGGGATAATCGTGTCACCTTGCGCTACGAGGGCCGGCTGGTTCCCGACTTTTTCGTGCCGCCGCTGATCGGCACCCTGGTGCTCAGAAGAAACGTCGAAAGGCAGTTCAGTGCCCTCGTCGATGAAATTGCGCGCCGGCAGCGGGGAGCGCTCGAAAAACGTGACCGGTGACGAACTATCGAGCGTTACGTAACTGCGTTACATTGCTCGACCCTCACCCCCGGCCCCTCTCCCGAGGAGAGAGGGGGAAGTCGAGCGAGTCCGCATTGCATCCGGTTTCGTAAATATCGATAGCCTACCCGTTCGTCACCCATCACGTACAATATTCGTTCCCTTCCTGATATGCGTTATGCCGTGGTCACCACAGTGTTGAAAGCGATGCGCAGAGGAGCTCTGCTGATCGCGCTTGCCGCCGCAGTCGCCGGCTGCGCGGTCACGCCGGCGCGCGTGCCGCCGGCCACCGAGGCGCTGGACGAAGGTTCGCGCCAGTGCGCCGAGATCCTGCAACGCATCGACATCGCGGTGGAGCAGACCGGGGTGGCGGACGGGATGGCTGCGCGCGTGGCGGGCTTTCCTCACCTGCGCGTGAACCGCTTTCTGGCGAGTTATGCGCGCGAAGCCCTCGGTGAGGCGCAATCGACGGAGTGGGTGAAGCGCATGCTCCAGCTCGGCACGCAGGGGTACGCGGTCGAACTGGCGAACCTTCCCGCGGAATCGGCGGCGCAACTCGCGCGCGAGCTGCAGGACATGAATCCGCGCTACGCACAGTCCGGGTTCGCGGCGACGGAGTGCGCGGCGCGGCTTGCCGCCGTTGACTTGACGCATCCCGGGCGCCAGGCGCTGCTGCGCGAGGCCGCCCAAGTGCCGGACGAGTATCTCGAGTGGCAGCGGGTGCTCGGGCTTTACTGGCTGACGCGCATCCCGTTCGCGCATGGCATCCAGCGGTGGCACGAGGGCGTGCGGGAAGTGTTCGCGCAGCCGCTGGAGGCGCTGCCGGTGACGGGGCGACTCGAGCGCTATGCGCCTCCGCCGGGGCAGCTTTCCCCCGCGCAGGTGGCCGGCATTCTCGCACGCGCGTCGAACAACGGGCTCGGAATGCCGGTCCCGGCCGGAGACGATCTCGAGGCGCTGTTTCGAGCGTTCGCTCCCGAGTTCGAGATCGATACCGCGGGCGCTGTCGACCTTCCCGGCGCACTCGGCTGGTACGGTGCGGAGGTGCCGCAGGTCGACCCCGGGCGTATCGTGGTCTATCGGCGGATGTCACACACGCGTCACGCCGGGCGCGTCCTGCTGCAGCTCAACTATGCCCTGTGGTTTCCGGAGCGTCCCAAGGGCGCCGGGTGGGACATTCTGGGCGGGCATCTCGACGGCCTCATCTGGCGGGTGACGCTTGCGCCCGACGGCTCACCATGGGTATTCGATTCGATCCACCATTGCGGCTGCTATCATGAGTTTTTTCCGACCGCACGCGCGCGGCTGAGGGACATTGCCCCCACGCTGGACGAGACGGCGTTTGTGCCACAAACTTTGCCGGACCTTGCCGCAGGGGCGCGGATCGTGCTGCGGGTCGCCGCGGGCACGCACTACCTGCAGCGCGTGACGGTCGGCGCGGGGCCCGCGCCGCGGGCGGTCGAGTACGTTCTGGCCGACGATGATACGCTGCGGTCGCTGCCGCACCCGCAGGTCGGCCGCAGGAGCGCGTTCCGGCCGGACGGCATCGTGCCGGGCAGCGAGCGCGACGAGCGCTACCTGTTCTGGCCGATGGGCGTGCCCGAGCCCGGCGCGATGCGGCAATGGGGCCGGCACGCGACGGCATTCGTCGGCCGCCGCCACTTCGACGACGCCGACCTGCTCGAAAGGTATTTTGGAATGGCATCACCGTGAACCAGACACTGCGCGTTGCGACGTACAACATCCACAAGGGCTTCTCGTTTTTCAAGCGCCGCATGGTGATCCACGAGCTGCGCGAGCGGCTGCGCGCGCTCGACGCCGATCTCGTGTTCCTGCAGGAAGTGCTCGGCAACCATGAACGGCATGCCGAGCGCCACTACAACTGGCCGGCGGCACCGCAGTATGAGTTTCTCGCCGACACGATGTGGCAGGAGTACGCCTACGGCAGGAACGCGGTATATGACGCCGGCCATCACGGCAACGCGGTGCTGTCGCGTTTTCCGATCACGCGCTGGGACAACCAGGACGTTTCCACCCATCGCTTCGAGCGCCGCGGACTGCTGCATTGCGAAATCGCGATCCCCAGGTGGTCGCAGCCGTTGCATTGCATCTGCGTGCACCTCGGGCTGTTCGCGCGCGGCCGCAGCCGCCAGCTCGAATGGCTGCGCCAGCGCATCGAGAAACTGGTGCCGGCGGACGCACCGCTCATCGTGGCGGGGGACTTCAACGACTGGCACTGGCGGCACAAGGCCACCCATGAACTCGCGCACCCCCTCAACATGCGCGAGGTTTTCGAATTCGTGCACGGCGCACCGGCGCGCACCTTTCCCGCGGTCCTGCCGGTCTTCCGGCTCGACCGCATCTACGTCCGCGGTTTCCGCATCGGTCTCGCGCACGCTCACCACGGTAACGTCTGGGCGCGCATATCCGATCACGCCGTGCTCACCACGGTGCTCGAGAGGATATGACCGAGTTCGTCGATGGCAACCGTATCACCCTGCTCACGCGGGGCCTCGAGTACTTTCCGCAACTGGAAGCGGCGTGCGACGAGGCGCGGCACGAAATCCACGTCGAGACCTACATATTCGACGATGACAGCTCGGGCCGGCGCATCGGGGCGGCGCTGAAACGCGCAGCGCAGCGGGGGGTCGCGACCCATCTGCTCGTCGACGGTTACGGGTCCAAGAGGCTCGATACCGGGCTCGTCGCCGACATGCAGAACGGGGGCGTCAGGATTCTCGTCTATCGTCCCGATATGATGCCCCTGCTGATGGGACGCCAGCGGCTGCGCCGCATGCACCGGAAGCTTGCCGTCATCGACGCGCGGGTGGCCTTCGTCGGCGGCATCAACATCATCGACGACATGCATACACCGGGCCACACCCCGCCGCGCGTCGACTACGCCGTGCGGGTGGAAGGGCCCCTGCTCGGCAGCATCTATCCCACGGTGAAGCGGTTGTGGGCGCTGGTCGAATTCACGCAGTTCGGGCGGGACTGGCACAATATCCCGGCGCTGAAGGCGGATGTGCCGGTGCGCGGCACGCAGCGCGCCGCGTTCCTGGTGCGCGACAACTTGCGCCACCGCCGCGACATCGAGGACGCTTACCTGTCGGCGATCGCCGCCGCGCGCTCGGAGATCCTGATCGCCAACGCCTATTTTTTTCCCGGCCTGAGCTTTCGCCGCGCGCTGATGGAAGCGGCGGCGCGCGGCGTCCACGTCACGCTGCTGCTGCAGGGCCGCGTCGAGTACGTGCTGCTGCACTATGCTTCGCGCGCGCTCTACGGCGCGTTTCTCGACGCCGGCATCCACATCGCCGAGTATCACAAGAGTTTCCTTCACGCCAAGGTCGCGGTGATCGACGGCGTGTGGGCGACGGTCGGTTCCTCGAATATCGACCCGTTCAGCCTGCTGCTCGCGCGCGAGGCGAACATCGTGGTCAACGACCCGGGGTTCGCCGCGGACCTGCGCCGGAGCCTCGCCGCGGCCATGGCGGCGGGGGCTCACGAAGTCAAGCGCGAGAACTGGCGGCTGCAGCCGCTGCCGGTGCGGGCAGTGACATGGCTCGCCTACGGCGTGGCGCGCCTGCTGACCGGCGTGTTCGCCTACGGGCGGGCGCGGGAGTTCAATTGACGGCGCGACCCAGTCACAGACAAAGCGGCGTTCGGCCTCATGTAGAGTAAAATTCATATTTCCCCGCCCGTTTCATGAACCCGCACTCCAGCTCCCTGCCGACGGTCGGCGCGGCCCGCCGCAGCGTACAGCGCTCCCGCGAATGGCGCGTCGTGCCGATGCTGCTGCCCTACCTGTGGGAGTTCAAGTGGCGGGTCGTCGTCGCGCTCGCATTTCTCACCACCGCCAAGCTCGCCAACGTCGGCGTGCCGCTGGTGCTGAAGGAAGTCGTCGATGCGCTCGACCCGACCCGGGCGGCGCTGGTGCTGCCGCTGGCGCTGCTCGTCGCCTACGGCGTGCTGCGTCTTTCAACGACGCTCTTCGCCGAATTGCGCGATGTGGTCTTCGTGCGCGTCACGCAACGCGCCATCCGCCGCATCGCGCTCACCGTCTTCGGCCATCTGCACAGCCTGTCCCTGCGGTTTCACCTGGAACGCCAGACCGGCGGCGTGTCGCGCGACATCGAGCGCGGCACGCGCGGGATTTCGACGCTGCTCTCGTACATGCTGTTCTCGATCATACCCGTGGTGCTCGAATTCACCCTGGTCGCTGTCGTGCTCTTCGCCAAATTCGACTGGCGCTTCGTCGCCGTGACCTTTGTCGCCGTCGCGCTCTACATCGGCTTCACCGTCGCCATCACCGAGTGGCGCATGGACATCCGCCGCCGCGCCAACGAGCTCGACTCGAAGGCGAACACGCGGGCGATCGACAGCCTGCTCAATTACGAGACGGTCAAGTACTTCAACAACGAGGCCTACGAGGCGCGGCGCTACGACGAGAATCTGAAGATGTACGAGTCGGCCGCGGTGAAGAACGAAGCTTCTCTCGGGCTGCTCAACATCGGCCAGAGTTTCATCATCGCGATCGCGGTGACGATCCTCATGGTCCTTGCCGCGCAGGGCGTCGTCGGCGCAACCCTCACGCTCGGCGACCTCGTGCTGATCAACGGGCTCCTGATCCAGCTCTACATCCCGCTCAACTTCCTCGGCATGGTTTACCGCGAGATCAAGCAGTCGCTGATCGACATGGACCGCATGTTTCGCCTCCTCGATGAAAACCGCGAGATCGAAGACCGGCCGGGCGCGTCAACGCTGCCGCCCGGACCCGCCGCGATGCGTTTCGAGCACGTCGACTTCAGCTACGATCCGCAGCGCCAGATCCTTTATGACGTGAGCTTCGAGGTGCCGGCGGGCAGCAAGGTGGCGGTGGTGGGGGCGAGCGGCTCCGGCAAATCGACGCTCGCGCGGCTGCTGTTCCGGTTCTACGACGTGTCGCGCGGCCGCATCGTAGTGAACGACACCGACACGCGCGATCTCAAGCAGGCAAGCCTGCGCGCGGCGATCGGCATCGTGCCGCAGGACACGGTGCTCTTCAACGACACCATTTATTACAACATCCAGTACGGCCGTCCCGAAGCCTCGCGCGAGGAGGTATTCGCCGCGGCGCAGGCGGCGCATATCCATCATTTCATCATCACTCTCCCGCAGGGCTACGAGACGCGGGTGGGAGAGCGCGGTCTCAAGCTCTCGGGCGGGGAAAAGCAGCGCGTGGCGATCGCGCGGGCGCTGCTCAAGCAGCCGCGGATCCTCATCTTCGATGAAGCGACGTCCGCGCTCGACTCCAAGTCGGAGCAGGCGATCCAGGCGGAGCTCGACCGCATCGCGCACGGCCACACCACGCTGGTGATCGCGCACCGGCTCTCCACCGTGATGGATGCCGACCAGATCCTGGTGATGGACCATGGCCGCATCGTCGAGCGCGGCACGCACCAGGCGCTGCTCGCGCACGGCGGCGTCTACGCCCAGATGTGGGCCTTGCAGCAGCAGGAAGACGCGGAACGCGATACGAAGGAAGCGCTCGCCGCGCGGGTGGCGGCGGGGTAAGACGAACGTCGGGCATCGCGTCGCTCAGCCCGACCTCCAGACTTTTTTAATCGAAGAGGCGTAGGTTGCGGGTGAGCGCAGCGAACCCCAACGATCCGATCGCATGCGGGGACCCAACGCATCATCACGTCGCCCGCGGAAACGCGATCTGCACCGCGGTGCCGACGCCGTTCGGCCCCGCATCGAGCGTGATTTCCGCGCCATGGCTTTGGGCGATCTCGCGCACGATCGCCAGTCCCAGCCCGCAACCTTCGCTGCCGCCGCCGAGCAGGCGGTAGAAGCGCTCGAACACCCGCTCGCGTTCGCGCGCCGGAATGCCCGGGCCGGTGTCTTCCACCGCAAGCTTCACTGTGCGCGTGTCCGGCACGACCCGCACCGTTACCTGACCGCCGCGCTGGGTGTAGCGAATCGCGTTGTCGAGCACGTTGTTGAGCAGCTCCTTCAGCAGGAACGCATTGCCGTCGATCTTGACGGCGGCGTCCGGCCCGTCGAAGCCGAGGTCGATGTTGCGTTCGAGCGCGCGCGGCACCCATTCCGTGGTGGTATTGCGCGCCAGTGCGCCGAGATCGAGCGGCTCGGTCGCGTGCTCGCGCCTGGCGCCCGGCTCGGCGCGCGCCAGCGACAGCAGCTGATTGACGAGGCGCGTGGTCTGCTCGGTGGCGGTGTGAAGCTGGCGCAATGTGGCCTGCACTTCGTCCGATTGCGCGTTGCGCAGCGCGAGTTCCGTCTGGGTCTTGATGCCCGCGAGCGGCGTTCGGAGCTGGTGCGCGGCATCGGCGATGAAACGCTGCTGTGAGGCAAGCGCCGCGCTCAGACGGGCGAGCAGGTCGTTCATGGCGCGGATGAGCGGCTGCACCTCGTTCGGCGCCTGCGCTTCGGGCAGGGCGGAGAGATCACGGTGCGAACGCGATTCGATTTCCTGCCGCAGGCTCGCGAGCGGTTTGAGCCCCCGGCCCACGCCGTACCAAACCGCGAGTGCCGTGGCGAAAACCAGCAAGGCCTGCGGCAGCACCATGCCGAAGATGAGCTGTCGCGCGGAATCGGCTCGTATGGTGAGGCGCTCGGCGACGTGGATCATTACCGCGCCGCGGGCGGACCCCGGCTGTACCGGGACGCGCACGGCGACGGCGCGGATGAGCTGGCCGCGGTATTCTTCATCATAGTACCTCACGCGGTCCGTCGTGGGGTCGGACAGGGCCGGCAGATCGGGCTCGCCGGTGATGAATTCATTTTCGGGCCCGGTCACGAGATAGTAGAGCCGGTCGATCTCGCGCGTCTGCAGCATTTGCAGGGCGACCTCCGGCAGGTCGACGTAGATCCGGTTGTCGGCGACCTTGACCTGGCGGCCGATGTCGAGCGCGGCTTCGAGCAGCTGGCGATCGTAGGCGAGATCGACGAAACGCCTGGCGACATCGTAATCGACCACGGTGCTGAGCGACCACAGCACGAGGAGCGGAACGGCGAGCCAGGCGATGAGCTGACTGCGCAGCGTTCTAATTTTCCGCATGGCCTGGTTTTTCGAGCAGATAGCCCAGGCCGCGGATGGTGCGGATGACCACACCCGCCGGTTCGAGCTTCCGGCGCAGGCGGTGGACGTAGACCTCGATCGCGTTCGCGCCCACTTCCTCGTCCCACCCGTAGAGCTGTTCGGCGAGCTGCTCCTTGTTGACGACGCGCCCGCTCCGGTGCATCAGCACTTCCAGCACGCCCAGTTCGCGCGCGGAGAGGTCGAGCGGCACGCCGTTCAAGGTCGCGCGCCGGCCGGCCGTGTCGAGCTGCAGCGCGCCGTGAGCGAGGATCGATCCGCCGCCGGACTGGCCGCGCCGGATCAGCGCGCGCACGCGCGCCTCCAGTTCCGGCAGATCGAAGGGCTTGGTGAGGTAATCGTCGGCGCCCAGGTCGAGTCCCCTCACGCGGTCGTCGAGCCCGTCGCGCGCCGTCAGTATCAGCACCGGCACTTTCGACCCGCGATGGCGCAGCCGGCGCAGCACTTCGAACCCGTCCACCCTGGGCAACCCGAGATCGAGAATCACCAGATCGTAATTCTGGGTAAGCAGCACGTGGTCGGCCTGATCGCCGGTCGCGACGCAATCCACCGCGTAGTCGGACTGACGCAGCGAACGCGTCAGCCCATCGGCCAGCACGGGATCGTCTTCAGCTATCAGTATGCGCATACCGGACCCACTCGTGATCGGAGCATAGTGTACAGCAGCAGGTGACCCAATCTCCGGCGAGGAACATTGCCCCGCGCGGCGAGCTCCCGGTTTTCCTGGAAGGCGCATGCGTGGACATTTTTTCTAACGCGTCACCTGCACCGGCCCTGCGTAAGCTTCCTGTAAGCCGGCATTGCTATGGTTCGTGATGCCAGTGGAGCAAATGCAGCTGCTCCGTAGTTTGTTCTTTCCTCCTCGGAGGCCTGGCAGTCGCAATCGCCTGTGCTGAGCGGGTGATTGCATGGCCTCTTTAAACTCCGCCGGGGCAACCCACACTGCCCCGAGCGGAGATTTTTTTTGCCCATCGTTGGGGTTCGCGTTGCTCACCCCAACCTGCGCGACCCGATTATTCGTGTATTCAGCTAGGTTGGGCTGAGCGCGCCGTCAGCCCCGGCGAAGCCTGCCCCGGCATGTTTTGAGCCGGGGGCCGGGGGATGCCCAACGGCCGGCACCCCGCGCCAACACCGGGATTCCGGGGATTTCGCGTTAGTCCTGACGGACTATTCCCGCTTCTCCATGCCGGTCCCAATGCTGCCCCATTATCGAGAAAAGCCGGAAAGACTGTTGAAAATCCTCCATTAACGCTGTATTTTTAAGTCTGTCAGCGGAGGCGCGAGAGAGCCGCGCCGAAAGAACAAGCCAAGGAGAACGCTCTGAAACGGCTACTCATCGCGCTCGCGGCGTGCGTCGGGTTGTGCACCGGCGCCGGCGCCGCACAGAACGGATACAAAACCCACCAGCAGGGCGCTCCCGCGGCGGCCGACCGGTCCGTGGACGCCGATGTGGTGGCCAGGCCGGCGGTGCTCGACCTCAAATCCTACTCGGCGATGGTGGTGCGCCAGGATGACGGGCGCCCCCTCTTTGCCAAGAATATGGACGCCGTGGTGCCGATTGCCTCGATCACCAAGCTGATGACGGCGATGGTGGTGCTGGATTCGCAGTTGCCCCTCGCCGAGTCCATCACGATCAGCACCGCCGACATGGATGAAATCAAGGGGACCCGCTCGCGCCTCAAGGTGGGCACGCGGCTCGCCCGCGGCGAGTTGCTGCGGCTCGCGCTGATGGCTTCGGAAAACCGCGCGGCGGCGGCACTGGCGCGCGCCTATCCCGGCGGCACCCGCGCGTTCGTCGCGGCGATGAATCACAAAGCGATGGACCTCGGGATGTATCGTTCCCGCTTCTTCGACGGCACGGGACTTTCCAGCGATAACGTGTCCACCGCCCGCGATCTGGCGGCCATGGTAAAGGGCGCGTACGACTATCCGCTGATCCGGGAATACACGACGCAGCCGGCGTACGCGGTCAAGCTCGCCGACGGCCGCATCCTGCAGTACCGCAATTCCAATGGCCTGGTGCGAAACCCGGAATGGGACATCGGCCTGTCCAAGACCGGCTACATCAGCGAAGCCGGGCGCTGCCTGGTCATGCAGACCGTGATTTCCGCGACGCCGGTCATCATCGTGCTGCTCGATTCGTGGGGCCGGCTCACGCGCATCGGGGACGCGACCCGCATCCGCAAATGGATCGAGGGCCGCGGCCTGCGTCAGGCCGCCGGCCGGCCTGAAAGTTGAACGAGCGCCGTCACGGCTTTTTGGTGCCGGTCGCGAAACCCGAAAACCTCGCCATGGCGCAAGGCGGCGCCCCATTTTCCTTCTACGATCTCAAGCCCGACACCGGCAGCTTCCTCCACGAGGTGGTGGCCGGATTGTCGCAGCCGCAGAAGGCGCTCAGCCCGAAGTACTTTTACGACGAGCGCGGCTGCGCGTTATTCGAGGCGATCTGCGAGCTGCCCGAGTACTATCCGACGCGCACCGAGATGGCGATGATGCGCGCCCACGGCCACGAGATGGCGCGCCGGCTGGGGCACGACTGCGCGCTGATCGAGTACGGCAGCGGCTCGGGCCGCAAGACGCGCGAGCTGATCGCGCGGTTGAAGCCCGCCGTTTACGTGCCGATCGACATCGCGGCTGCGCAGCTCAAGGTCTTCGCCGGCGAGATGGCGGCGCGCTTTCCCGCGGTGCACATCGTCGCGGTATGCGCCGATTACTCGCGCGCGCTCGAATTGCCGGAAATCGCGCGCTTCGACGCGCACCGGCGCATCGTCTACTTCCCCGGCTCCACCATCGGCAATTTCACGGTCGCCGAAGCGCGGCAGTTTCTGCGCCAGGCGTGCCGGCTCGCCCGCGCCGGCGGGGCCATGCTCGTGGGCGTCGATCTCAAGAAGGACGAGCGCATTCTCCACGCCGCCTATAACGATGCCCAGGGCGTGACGGCGGCGTTCAATCTCAACCTGCTCACGCGAATCAACCGCGAACTCGGTGCGAACTTCGACCTCGCCGCGTTCCGTCACCATGCGTTCTACAACGACGGGGCGGGGCGCATCGAGATGCATCTCGTGAGCCTCAAGGACCAGCAGGTCACGCTGGGCGGGCGCGACATCCGGTTTCGCGCCGACGAAACGATCCACACCGAGAATTCATACAAGTACTCGGTCGCGGAATTCCAGGAGCTGGCGCGCAGTGCGGGATTCGACCCGGAACACTGCTGGGTCGATTCGCAGCGGCTGTTTGCCATCCATCACCTCGTCGCGCCCGCCGCCACGACGCTGGCATGATGCTAGAATCGCCTGCGTCGTCGGGTGGATCGTTGGGTTTCGCTCGCGCTCAACCCAACCTACGGGCTACGGGGCTGATTCGATTTCGGACGGAATCGCGTAGGGTGGATCGTTGGGTTTCGCTCGCGCTCAACCCAACCTACGGGCTACGGGGCTGATTCGATTTCGGACGGAATCGCGTAGGGTGGATCGCTGGGTTTCGCTCGCGCTCAACCCAACCTACAGGAGGTGACGTAGGTTGGGGTGAACATCGTGAACCCCAACGATCGGCAAACGCCGTCGCCCAACACGGAGGGAGGACATGAAAACCACATCGAAGTTTCTTCTGGCGTGGTGCGCGGCGCTGGCAAGCTGCGGCGTATCGGCGCAGCAATTTCCCGCCAAGCCAATCCGCTTCATCGTCGGGGTGCCGCCGGGCGGCGCCGCGGATTTCACCGCGCGCATCGTCGGGCAGCGGCTCGCCGACAGCTTCGGACAAAACGTCGTGGTGGAAAACCGCGCTGGAGCAGCCGGCACCATCGCTTCCGAGATCACGGCGAAGGCGACTCCCGA
>JACQOK010000381.1 GCA_016202565.1 Betaproteobacteria bacterium
CCCGTCGCGCTCGAGCACGGCGCGGATCTTCTCGGCCGGCACCTTGATTTCAACCCCGGCGCGTTCTTCCTGCAGCAGCATCGGACTGCGCGAGTCGCGTTCGCCCCAGCCGCGGTTGAGCGCTTCGGTCATCTCGGCGTAGGTGAGGTTGGCAAGGCGCATCGGCACGCCGAGTTCGCGCCCGAGTTCAGTCGCCAGCGTCACGTCTTTATGCGCGAGCTTGAGCGCGAAATCGGGTGGATCAAAAACGCCCTGCAGAAACTGCCGGCCCAACCGATCGAAGGTGCGCTGACGCCCCAATGAGCACTGCCGCACCGCCGCCCACAGTTCAAGCGGATCGACCCCCGCCTTCACGCCCAGGGTGAACACTTCGGCGAGCGCGGTCTGGATTGCGTAGCCCGCGCAGTTGTGAACCAGTTTCGCCACCGAGCCGGCGCCGATCGGACCGATGTAGAGGACCTGATCGCCGATGGCGTCGAGCACATGGCGATACTTGTCGAACACCGCGCGGTCTCCGCCGACAAGCAGCGCGAGCTTGCGCGTTTTCGCGCCGCCCGGTCCGCCGCTCACCGGCGCGTCCAGCATCGGGATGCCCCTGGCCGCGAAACTTGCGTGAATCCGGCGCACCACCGTCGGCGAGTTCGTGCTGAGATCGAACCAGGGCACGCCCGGTCGCATGCTTGCCAGCAGTTCTTCGCCCACCGCTTCAGCCTCGCGCGGACCGGGAAGGGAAGTGAGTACGACATCGGACACTTCGCCCACGGCGCGCGCGCCCTCCGCCCATGCCGCTCCCGCTTTGAGATGTGGCTCGGCCGCCTCGCGCCGCACGTCGTGCACGACGAGATCGTGGCCCGCGGCCCGCACGTTGAGCGCCATCGAGCCGCCCATGGTTCCAAGACCGATGAATCCGACACGCATGTTGCCTGACCCCCCTCATGAATCGTCACTCCCGGCTTCTAACCGATGCGTTGCAGCGTGTCAACACGCGCCGGGCAAACCCTGGGCCGCCATGCCGCGCGCATATCGCCGCGGCGGTCATGGCGATCGTTGGCGCTTGGGCCGCAGCAGCAGGGGGTTGCCGGGCAATGGGCAAAAACTGCGCCTCTTACGTTCAGCCCCGAATTGGCATATGCTAGACCGCCATAGGCAAATTGCGGGGCACAGTCCCCTGTGGCGTCGATAAGAAAAAATCCTGTCAGTGCCGGTATTGTCTGGGTTGAAGTCCCCGATGCCCACGTACGTATTCTGTGTGGCTGTCCCGAGGACGCCGTCAAGCATCTCCTGCGCAAGGGACTGATCGCTCCGATCGAGGTCAACGGCGTCATGTGCGAATCGGGTCCGAATGCGATCCTGCTGTCGGATCTCGCGATCCAGAACGGGCGGGTATGCAGCCGGTCGGAGTTTCCGGTGCTGCAGATGCTCTACAACCAGGGCCTCATCGTGCCCAACCACCCACGCAATACCGGAGCGCGCCCCCTGCTCGTGGGCTCCCGCCGCCAGGTCGATGCGCAAATGGCCTACATTTTCCGCGGCAACTACGGGCTCATATCGCGCGAGGAGTTGATGGAAGCAGGGGTTCCGCGTGCGCAGGCGGACGAACTGATGCGCATGAAGCTGGCCTTCGCTTTCGGCCGCATCCAGCCGAGCGAGGAGCTGGTGACGCCGGTTTACGTTGGTGAACGCGAACGCGTGGAAATCCGCAACGGCGTTTTCGTGCGGAGGCTGCGCACCAACGTGTTCGAAATCTCATACGGCGAGGAGCGGGTCGAGGTCAACCTCAATCTCGAGCCGGGACAGACGTACGAATGTCCCTATACTCTGGGCAGCCATCTCCTGCAGCGCGATTACTTCGCGATCGTGCACACCGGCGACGGTGACGGCTGGGACATGAACCGCCCGACGATGGGCAGCATCATCCTGTTCCAGGGCCGCGTTTACCTGATCGACGCCGGGCCGAACATCGATTACGCGCTGACCGCGTTGGGCATCGGCGTGAACGAGATCGACGGCATATTCCACACGCACTGCCACGACGACCATCTGGTGGGGCTGACGGCGCTGATCCGCGGCGACCGGCGCATCGCCTATTACGCCGTGCCGATGGTGCGCGCCTCGGTCGTGAAAAAACTGGCGACGGTCATGCGGCTCACGGAGACGCAGTTCAGCGAGCTGTTCGAGGTCCGCGATCTCAAGCTCGAGGAGTGGAACGACATCGAGGGGCTCGAAGTGAGGCCCGTTCTGTCGCCGCACCCGGTGGAGACCACGATTTTCTACTTCAGGGCGATGTGGGAAGGCGGCTACCGGAGTTACGGGCATCTGGCGGACATTGCCTCTTTCAGCGTTCTGCGCAAGATGATCGCGCCCGATGATGCGCCGGTGGGGATCAGCCAGGAGCGGTTCGACAGGACGGTGCGCGACTATGTGGAGAAAGTGGACGTCAAGAAGATCGACATCGGCGGAGGCCTCATCCACGGGACGGCGGTGGATTTTCGCGGCGACACCTCGGGCAAGCTCATCCTTGCGCATACGGCGCGACGCCTGACCGAAGAGGAGCGCGCGATCGGTTCCGGTGCGCCGTTCGGAACCGTCGATGTCCTGATCGAGGGGATCTCGGACGAACTGCGGCGCCGCGCCTTCGGCTATCTGCGGGACTATTTCCCGGAAGTGCCGATCTATCGCATCCGGCACCTCATGAACAACCGCATCCTGGTCCTGAACCCGGAAGTCATCCTCGTCAAGGAAGGGCAGCCGGTCGATGACATCCATCTCATCCTGAGCGGAACGGTGGAGATGCTGCGCCCCGGTCAGCCGGGGAGCCACCTGCTCTCCGCGGGATCGATCATCGGCGAGACCCCGGCGCTCCTGAATACTTGCGCGGAGGAGACCTACCGGGCGGTGAGCTTCGTGCAGTCGATGCGGCTGCCGCGCGACCTTTATCTCGACTTCATCCAGCGCAACGATCTGTACCACGATGTCGTGGAAGCGCGGGATGAGCTGGAATTCCTGCGTGGCAGCTGGCTGTTTGCGGACGGCGTCTCATGCATGACGCTCAACCGCCTGGTGCATGCCACCGAGCCGGCGAGCTTCGAGAAGGGCAGAAGCATTCCGCCGCCGGAAGACGAACTGCTCGTGATGCGGAGCGGAGAAGCACTGCTCACCACGCCCGCCGGTTACGAGGAACACCTGTCGGCCGGCAGCTATTTCGGCGCCACCGCGCTCGCCAACGGGGCGCATCGCGGCACGCAGGTGCGCTTCCTCGACTCCGCGCAGGTGTATCGGGTGCCGCTCGCTTCGATCCTCGAAGTTCCGGTGGTGCGCTGGAAGATGCTGGAGACGCACCGGCGGCGCTACGAGGATCACTGAGAGCCGGATCGGGCCGCTTCCCCCGCCCGGGCTACTGCAGCGGCGAAAACGCGGAGGGCATCACGATCTTGTTCTCCTGTGCGAGGAGACGGTATTCCTCCAGGCCTTCCTTCTTCACGACGACGGAGGGCGGCCACGCGCCGGCGGCCTGCGCCTTCTTGCGGGTCTCGACGCGCGCGTCGAGCGTCGGATAGGGCCAGATGTGCACGAATTTGTTGAGGCCGCCGAGCTCGGAATACCAGATCGCGGTGACCGGTCCGAACTGCAGCCGTGCCGGAATCGCCTTCTCCCAGGCTTTCACGATCTTGGGCAATTCGCCCGAGGCGTAGGTATAGGTGCGCATCTCGAAGTACGGCCCGACCTTGCCGGGCTTGATCTCGGGGGAGATGGCGAACGGAATCATGATGTCCGAGCGCTGGGACAGCATGAACTCCGACGTCTTCGGGGGCCACACCCCGTCCTTGACCGCGGCCGCGCGAATGCGGCTGCGCTCCTCCAGATCCTTGTACGGCCACACGTGGATGATCTGGTTGAGCGGCCCGATCTCCGTGTGCCAGAACGCCGCCAGCTCCGAATATTTTTTCCGTTTTTCGTAGGCCTCTCCGAAGCGCTTTTCGACTTCGGGCAGGGAATGCGGCTTGAGGTCATAGGTTCTCACTTCGTAGATCATGATCTTGTCCTTTGTCGTTTGAAGACGTGGAGAACGGCGCCGGGCCTCCCGACTCATGTGGCCGCCTACCGGTTCCAGGCGGCAAATTTACTCCGAAGCGCAAGCGTTGACCAGAAGCAATCTCAGGAACCGGCAAGATCAACCGCAGATTACCCCGTTCTCTCATTGCGGTTCGAGCAGCGTTCATCTGCGTTCATCGGCGGTTTCGGTGCTTCTTTTTGAGTTCGCTCCCGGCGAAACAGTTGACCTGGCAGGGCGGCTCCCGCATGATTTTCACCTTTCAACGCGAAGGAGAAAATCTTGTCGTTACATGATGAAGGCGAGCCCGATTTCAAGGCGCCGCCGCTGGGCTGCGATTGTCATTTCCACGTGTTCGGGCCGGCCGGGCGCTATGCGTACGGCACGGACCTGAGGTACGCGCCGCCGCTGGCGCCGCTCGAAGACTACCTCGCGCTCGCGCGCAAGCTCGGATTCGAGCGCTTCGTTTTCGTGCAGCCCAGCGCCTACGGCCGGGACAACGCCTGCATGCTCGCCGCCATGCGCGAGGCCGGGGCACAATGCCGGGGAATCGTGGACATCGACGAGAACGCGCCCGATTCCGAGCTCGGGCGCCTGCATGCGCTGGGCGTGCGCGGCGTGCGAGTGAACGTGTCGCCGGTGAAGGCGCCGGAGGCGGGATTTGCCGCGAAAATGCTGCCGCGCATCGAGCGCCTGAACGCGCGCTGCGCCGAGATCGGCTGGCAGCTCGATTTTCTGACCCCGGGCTGGCTCACCCGCGAACTCATGAGCACCATGAAGAAACTCAAGGCGCAGTTCACACTGGCCCACATGGGGATGTTCCTCGCGCGTGACGGGGTCAACCAGCCCGGGTTCCAGGAATTGCTCGAACTGCTGCGCCACGGCGAGGGACGCTGCTGGGTGAAGCTCACGGGCGTATACCGCATGTCCACCGCGCCGGGTTTCGCCGATGCCGCGCCGCTGGCGCGGGCGCTGATCGAAACGGCGCCGGACCGGATCATCTGGGGCAGCGATTATCCGCATCTCTCGTTCGCCGACAAAGTGGGTTCCGTCGGGCTTTTCAACCTGCTCGGCAAGTGGGCGCCGGATGAGGCGACGCGGCGCCGGATCCTCGTCACCAATCCGCAGCGCCTGTTCGGGTTCTGAGGTGGGTCGACGCCATGGCAACGAAAGGCAGAGAAATGGTGACAAAAAAAGCGGCACCGAAGAAATACACGTCCAGGCCCACCGGGCTGGCGCTTGCAACACTTGAAACGAGGCGCGGCTACCGGCTCGGTATCAGGACCGGGCGCGGCATCCTCGACGTGGAGCGCGCATCCGGGCTCTTCCGGATCAGGACCCCGATCACGATAGATGAAGTTATCCAGGGCGCCGACTGTGCGCCCCTGAAGCGGCTGATCGACAAGGCGCTCGCCGATCCGCGCGGCAAGGCCGTGCTGGTGCCGGAGTCGCGCGCGAAGTTCGGCCCGGCCGTGCCTGATCCCGGGAAGATCATCTGCGTGGGACTCAACTATCGCCAGCACGCGCACGAAACCGGCAATCCGATACCGGCGGTGCCGATCCTGTTCAACAAGTACAACAACTCGCTCGTCGGTCACCGCGGGCGGATCAAGCTGCCTGCGAAGGTGTCCTCGCAGTTCGATTACGAGGTGGAACTGGTAATCGTAATGGGCCGCAAGGCGCGCGACGTGCCGGAGGAGAAGGCGCTGTCATACGTGTTCGGCTACGCCAGCGGCAATGATTTCTCGGCGCGCGACCTGATGCGGGTGACAAGCCAGCTCATGCTCGGCAAGACCTGCGACGGGTTCGCGCCGCTCGGTCCGTGGGTGGTGAGCGCCGACCAGATCCCCGATCCGCAGAACCTGAAGGTCGCCACCTACGTGAACGGGGAGCGGCGCCAGAATTCGAGCACGTCCGACATGATCTTCAGCTGCGCGCAGATCGTGAGCTACTGTTCGCGGCACATGACGCTGCTGCCCGGGGACATCATCTATACCGGCACGCCGCAGGGCGTGATCCTGGGCTATCCGCGAGACAGACAGGTCTGGCTCAAGGCAGGAGACAGGGTCGTGACCGAAGTCGAAAAATGCGGCGCGCTCGAGGTCACGCTGGCGTGATGCCGGCGCGGGCTGGCGCGAACCCCGCGGCATGAGCGCCGCTATCGGATCCGGTCGGCCTCCTGCGGCGGGAAGCCCCCGACCGGGCGTCGGCAAGAGCGTTCCGGTCTGCGGTCCTGAACGCTTTCTGGACACTCGGCGATCCCGGGCGGTTGCTGTAGAATTGGGCCGGGCACCATTTGCGATCAGGCAACCCTTCCCCGGCAATGCAAGAGTCTGCCTCGCTTCGCTTTCAATGACTTGACTGGAAGACCGGCAAGACCGATTCAAGGTGATTCAACACGCAAGGAGCATTCAAATGGCAACTCAACCCTGGAAGACTGACAACTGGTTTGTGAGCCCGTGGAACTTCGCGCCCGAAGTCATCAAGGACTTCAAGTTCCCGAAGCAGATCAAGATTCACGACATCACGCTGCGCGACGGGGAGCAGCAGACCGGCATCATCATGACGATGGACGACAAGATCCGCATTGCCGAAGCGCTGGCCGAGGCCGGCGTGCATCGCATCGAGGCGGGAATGCCGATCGTCTCACCCTCTGATGCAGCGGCCATCAAGGAAATCGCCCGGCGCAATCTCGGCCCGCAGATCTTCGCTTTTTCGCGCTGCATGAAGGAAGACGTACAGCGCGCAATCGATACCGGCGTCAACGGCGTGGTGATGGAAATTCCGTCCAGCCAGCACATGGTGGACCTCGCCTACAAGGGGCCGATGGAACAAGCGATCGAGACCTCGATCGAAGCCACCCGATTCGCCCGGGACAACGGGCTCGAAGTGGTGTTCTTCCCGATCGACTTCTCGCGCTCGGAGATGAACTGGGTGCTGAACCTCATCAACCGGGTTGCGACCGAAGGTCACATGGACGCGCTCGCCCTGGTCGATACGTTTGGAGTGGTGTCGCCGCACGCGATGCAGTACTTCGTGCGCGAGGTCAAGAAGCGCATCAACAAGCGGCTCGAGGCGCACTTCCACCAGGACTTCGGGATGGGTGTCGCGAACACGATCATGGCGGCCGCCGAAGGCGTCGAGGTGCTGCATACGACCGTGCTCGGCGTGGGTGAACGCGCGGGCAATACGCCGATGGAAGAGACGGTGATGGGGTTGCTGACGATGTACGGCATTGACGTCGGCCTCGACTACAGCAAGCTCACTCCGCTCGCCAACCTGGTGCAGAAACTCACCGGAGTGGACGTGCCTTCGAACAAGCCTGTCGTGGGCAGGCAGCTGTATCAGATCGAGTCCGGGATCATCGCGAGCTGGTACAAGAACTGCGGCGAGGAAAACGCGACCGAGCTGTTCCCCGTGCGTGCGAAGTTCGTCGGCCAGCCGCCCGCCGAGATCGTCATGGGCAAGGGCAGCGGCATCGATTCGGTCAAGGCCTGGCTCGCGCAAATGGGCATCGAGGCGAGCGATGAAGAGGCCCTGAAGATGACGGCGGCGGTGAAGGGGCACTCTCTGAAGAACAAACGGCTGCTGACTGAATCCGAGTTCCGCAAGATTGCGCAGGAAGTCATCGCGCAGCGCGCGGCCGCGTAACGCGGATAATGACAGCCAGCCGTTCACGGTCGAAGCGGCGTTAACGACGCCGGGCCCCGCCAGCCTAGCGATGGAACGGGGGGATATGTCCTGCATCCCCCCGTTTTCATTTGCACCGTTCACCAGGTGACTCGTCCCATGTCATCGAAGTTGGAGGAGGGCATGTTGCATTTCCCGGAACTCAACCGCGGCAAGTGCAAGACCTACCTCGTTGCCTGCGCGCGAACGAAGAAGGCGCTGCTCATAGACCCGGTGCGGGACCATATCAGCCGTTATCTCGCCTTCCTTGCCTACCATCAGCTCACGTTGGACGCGGTCGTGGACACTCATACACACGCCGACCATCCAACGGGCTCATTCCAGCTGCGCGACCTGGTCGACGCGCGCCTGATCATGCACCGGCGCGCGCCGGCGCCCGGGGTAACACATCACGTCGAGGACGGTGATGAAATCGAGGTGGGTGAGGCCCGGCTGCGGGTGCTTTATACGCCAGGCCACACGCCCGACAGCATCAGCCTCTACGGTGACGGCCACGTTTTCACCGGCGATGTGCTGCTTATCGGGGGAACCGGGAGGGCGGATTTCGCGGGCGGAAACGCCGGGCAGCAGTACGACTCAATCACGCGGCAGCTATTCACCCTGCCTGAAGAGACGCTGTTGTTCCCGGCGCATGACTACCGCGGCAACACCTGTTCCACCATAGGCTGTGAAAAGCGTCAAAACCCGCGTATCGCCGGCCGTACGCGCAGCCAGTACGTTGAGCTCATGGCTAGCCTCAGCTTCCCGATGCCGGACAAGATCCAGGAGGTGCTACAGCCCAACCAGAGCGCGATCGACGACGACCGGGCCAAGTTCCCCGACCTCGCCGAGTTGAATCGCGTGCGACAGCTCAACGGGGACGAGGTCTGCGCACTGCTCGCCTCGTCCGATCCGCCGTTGGTGCTGGATGTGCGCGAGCCGAGCGAGTACAACGGTGAGCTCGCCCATATCGCGGGGAGCGTCCTTATCCCGCTGCGCGAGCTGGTAGGCCGCGTAGCGGAGATCGAGTCCCACCGCGGCCGGCGCATCGTGGCGGTGTGTCGCGCGGGTGTGCGCAGCACCACCGCAGCGGCGATCCTCGAGGGCCTGGGATTCGAGCGCGTCTATAACCTCAAGGACGGCATGGTTGAATGGAATGACCGGAAGCTCCCGGTGGAGCGCTGAAGAATTCGGGCCATGCCCCTCCAGCCCTCCCGAATTCTTTACAATAACTCCATCGGTCTTGTCTAGTAATCCGGCCGCGTGTTGGAGACATGCAGACCAATGCCTGGGAATGATCTCGGAAGCCTTTACATCTGGCGGCATCGGGATTTGAGCGGCCGGATGCCGTGGTATCGCGGAGTCGCCGACAACCGCCGTCCCGCAAAATTCCGCATCGCAGCCCGCGTGCCGGTCGCCATTCCTCTGGATGCGGCCGAGGAAGAGTTGTGGGCCGAGCTCGATGCCCGGACGCCGCAATTTCTGGACCTCTGGCACAGCATCCGGGATTCTGGTGCTGAGCTTCCGGCAGTCCCCAAGCCTCCGGTCACCCTCGTGGACCTGTGCCGGGAGCTTGCCTACCGCATGCTGGCGCATTGCAACTTCTGCCGCTACGACTGCCGGGTGGACCGCACCAAAGGCGGGCACTTCGGCACCTGCAAGCTCGGGGCCGACTCGCGGGTTTCAACCTACTTCCATCACCTCGGCGAAGAGCTGGTCTATCGCGGGCGGTCCGGCTCCGGCACGATTTTCTTCACCTCCTGCAACATGCGCTGCGCGTTCTGCCAGAACGGCGACATCTCCACCGACAAGGACAACGGCCGTCCGATGGATCCGCGCACGCTTGCGACGATGGCATGGCTGCTGCGGGTGGAAGGCTGCCATAACATCAACTGGGTGGGGGGCGAGGTGACGATCCATCTGCATACCATCCTGCATGCGATCTCGCTGCTCGAAGGCCTGCGCCCGACCGAAGAGGATCTGCGCAACGCGTTGCCGGGCAAGGCTGATTACTACGTGCGCTTCGGACTCGACATGGCGCAGGCCTCATGCCAAGGCGCGTTCAACGCGCCGATGTTGTGGAACAGCAACTTTTTCATGTCGGCGGAGGCGATGAAGCTGCTGCGCATCCTGATGGACGTATGGCTGCCAGATTTCAAGTTCGGCCCGGAACGCTGCGCGCCGCTGCTCTCGAAAACGCCGTTCTATTGGGAAACAGTCACGGAGAATCTGCGCCTCATTCACGACTGGGGCGAGGACTTCACCATCCGGCATCTGGTGATGCCGAATCACGTGGAATGCTGCACGCTGCCGGTTTTGCAGTGGGTGGCTGAGAACATGCCGGATGCGCCGGTCAACATCATGGATCAGTATCATCCCGACACCTTCTGCGACCCCGCCAGCCCGAAGTTCAGCCCCAAGTACCGCGACCTCGCGCGCCGCGCCTCGCGTGACGAGATCCTGCGGTCGTTCCGCTACGGGAAAGAACTTGGAATCCGTTTCGAGTCCTTGAGCTACGAGAAGAACTCCACCGGCCTGCGGCTCTAAAAAGAAAAACCGGAATCTATCAAGCCGCCGATGAACGCCGATGAATACGGATCAAAGCCAAGAAACCTTGAACCGCCAAGGCGCCAAGGCGTCTCGGAATTCCGAGATCGAATAGCTTAACGCCGCGGTTCAGCCGCGCGGCGCAGCCGCGTCGGCTGGAACCGCTTGTTATGTTTCACGCGCTTTCTCCTTCTTGGCGGGCTTCTCCTCCTTAAAGGCGATCTCATATACACGATATTTCCCGTTGTATGGGAAGAAGGCTATCTCCTTGAGGTACCGCCCCTTCGGAAACTTGAAGACGCGACCAACACCGAAATTCTGTTGAAGACGAATCTCCTCTTCTGGCTCGGCTTGGCGGAGCTCCGCAAGGACACTGTCTGTTTCATCGAAGAGAGCGGAGATAAAAGCTTTGTCGGGCTTCTGAAGGAACTCGCTGTAGCGGACCTGTATTGAGAGTACCTTGCCCCCTTTATAAATCTCGACGTCAGGTCGAAGCATTTCGGCGACCGATGAAAAATCCTTGGATAACACGGCGGACTTGAACGATGGCCAATGGCTCTCGGAATCGTTAACGTCTGCGACGACAGCTTTGTTAGTGAAAATCTGAATGCTGTATAAGCGACCCTGTGCATCCAACTCAACAGAGTAGTTGCGTGAGTTGTAGGAAAGTTTCGTGACTTTCGGAGAGTCGATCTTTGCGATGTGGTCTGGTTTGCCCAGCGCAGCAATCACCTTTGACTCTGGATCTCCAAGCATTAGGCCTCTGAAAGGGAGCGCCTTAGTTGTCGCCCCAGTCAGTTGCAGCATTGAGATATTGTTTGGATATCTTTTGTGGTGTTCCACAACCATGTAAGCGGAGCTATCCACGGAAAAGGCATTCACGACGGAGGGGCCAGTATCTATGGTCTTGAACGGCTTGCCGAAGCTCGCTTCAGCAACCCTCACAAATTGCTGTAGCCGGAAGCCATTCAATTCGATTTCGACATCGGAGGCCCAGAGGGGCTGAGAGGTCATTAGCAGGCCGCACAACGCGGCTAGCCACCGGCTAGGCATCGGTCTCTCGCGAAACATAACGTCGAAATATAGGGGACAGACCACGGTTTCCGTACAATGACATCATAGACCAAGCCGGGCGTCCGGCGAGCGCTTGCTGTTTTTCCTGGGACGACCCGATAGGCCGGGCTCAACACGTCGTCCCAGCATTGTTGCGATCTCCGCTTTGAAGCGCTCATTGCCGAGCGCGTATCCTCCGTTTACCGCTGCCCGAATCTCCTCTACCTCCTTGGGTCCCAGCTCGGAGCGGAATAGCGCCTGATACGCCGCGCGCCGCTCGTCTTCTTGCCTGCCGAGCGCCAGGTATTCCTCGTGCGGCCTGAGCAGCCGGGATGGCACCCCCTCCCCGTTGGCAAGATAGCTCGACCAACGGTAGTCGCGGGGGTGGCGCACCATCACGGCCCGCACCGGGTTCAGTTCGATATAGCGGTAACACCGCAGCAGATAGCCCTGCTCCTGCACGATGCTCGACCTGAAGCGTCCCTCCCACTGCCGCTACGCCGGTAGGTCTTGTTGATGTATTGCACGTAACGCTGGCCCAGGTGCTTCATCAGCAGCGAGGGGCCGTCCTTGCGCGCCGGGGTAAGCAGCAGGTGCACGTGATTGGTCATCAGCACATACGCGTGCACCGCGCAGCGGAACTTGTGGGAAAGCTCTTCCAGGTGATGAAGATAGAGCACGTAATCCTCATCCGCGTAGAAGCATGCGCTGCGGTTATTTCCCCGTTGGATCAGGTGCAGTGGAAGACCAGCCACTCTCAGGCGTGCGCGGCGCGGCATGGGATCGGCAAACGCTTCGCGTCCTCATCGTCGTTTGCCCCTCAACGCGCCACGCCCCACCACGGTAGACAGGCTACCCCGAAAACCGTGGTCTGTCCCCTATTTATTGGTGATGAGCAGACGTGTTCTCAAACTTGGTGAACCAACTTCCCTCTATTTTCGCGCCGTAGCCGCTCGCAGCGGAGTCAGCCCCAAAGTCCTTGAACAAACTTGCGGTCAGGACGAAGTTGATGTATCCGATGATGAGACCGTAATCGGCACGCTCGTCTTTTGGGATCTTCTGAAGTTCGGCGGTGAGTTTCTGCTTGTCAACATCTGCGTTCTTCATCGTGACTTTTGAGGTTTTGATGACTGACAGTTCGGCCCTGACCTTGTCATTGAGTTGACCCCGCAAGAAATCAAGCCATGCAGCCTTGGCGGCGACGGAGTTTTCAATGAGATCCTTGAAGACGACGTCGGTCTGAGGCGTGACCGCGGGCTTCGCGTTCTGAGAGAGGTAATTGTCAAGTCCCCTGACCTTCCCCGTCTTGAAATTCACGATGGATCCAAGAACCCAAGTTGGGTCGACGTCATTCATGCTGTCAGCGATCTCGACCTCGTTCACCTGGCCCGCAAAAGCGGGTAGGGTGCTGATGAGCTTAGTATCTGGAAGCGGAACTTGAAGCCCCGGCTTTGGGGGAGGCGTCGTGGGATCCCGCGGACAGCCCGACAGTATCGGGAG
>JACQOK010000372.1 GCA_016202565.1 Betaproteobacteria bacterium
CCTGAAGGGCGACCGCTGGGTGATCAACGGCCGCAAGCAGTTCATCAGCAATGGCTACGACGCCAAGCTCTACGTCGTCTATGCGAACACCAATCCAAAGGTCGGCATGCTGCAGGGTACGTCGAACTTTCTCGTCCCGCGCGACACGAAAGGCTTCAGCGTGCAGCGCTGCAACGAGACGCTCGGCGGGCGCTTCATGAACAACGGCGAGATGGTGTTCGAGGACATGGAACTGCCCACGGATCATCTGCTGGTCGAGGGCGCCGCCTTGTCACGCGCCGGCGTCTATTTCCGTCCCGGCAAGATCATCCAGGGCTCGAAGAACCTCGGCGTCGCGGTCCGGGCATTCGAGGAAACCGCCAAGTATGTCCAGGAGTACGTGCAGGGCGGGAGGATCCTCATCAAGCACCAGGCGACCGCGATCCGGCTCGCCGAGATGGCGACGAAGATCTGCGCCGTGCGCGGACTGCTGCGGGAAGCGTCACGCGCCGTGGATGAGAATTCGCCCGAAGCCGAAGTATTGTGCAACATGGTGAAACTCTACGCATCGGAGGCGGTGCTGGAGGTGTGCAAGCACGCCATGGAGTTGCACGGCGGCAACGGCACAATGCTCGACTTCGGCATCGAGAAGCTCTACCGCGACGCCTCCATGTTCCTCCACATGGACGGCACCGTCGACGTGACAAAGTTCAAGATCGTGAAGAACCTGTTCCCGGATACCGCGGGCAAGTATGCCGGGCCGGAACAGTAAAGTTCGATTCGGGGAGGAGAGAGCATGTGGCATGCATTCCGGACCGCCAGGGCTGCAGGACTGATTCTGACGATCGTTCTGCCGCCGGCCCTCGCCGCCGTGCCCGACGCGGCGAAAGACTTCCCGACACGCCCCATCCGCGTGCTCGTGCCCCAGAATCCGGGCGCCTCCAACGACACGATCACGCGCATCGTCGCGGCAAAGATGAGCGAACAGCTCAGCCAGCAGGTGGTCGTCGACAACCGCCCGGGCGCGGGCGGCACGATTGCCGGCGAGATTGGCGCGCGCGCAGCGCCCGACGGGCATACGCTGTTCGCGACGGCGACCGCGTCGCAGGTCATCGGTCCCCAGATCATCAAGAACCTTCGATTCGATCCGGCCAACGATTTCGTGCCGGTCGTGCTGTTCGGCATCACCCAGAACGTGCTGGTGGTGAATCCGAAGGTGCCGGTGAAAAGCGTGAAGGAATTGCTGGCCTACGCCAAAGCCAATCCCGGAAAGCTCAACATGGCGAACGCCGGCGCGGGCACGCAGAGTCACCTCGCCGGCGTCTTGTTTACACACATGACGGGATTCGACGTTGTGCACGTGCCGTACAAGGGTGGCGGCGCTTCGGTGGCCGCAACCATCGCCGGTGAAGCGCAAGTTACGCTCACGCCCGCCCCGGCGGTCCTCAGTCACGCGCGGGCGGGGCGGCTGCGCGCGCTGGCGAGCGGGGGCGAGAAGCGTTCTCCGCTCACGCCGGACCTTCCTACGATCATCGAGTCGGGCGTGCCCGGCTTCGTTTCGACCGGTTGGATCGGGTTCCTGGCGCCGAAGGGCACGCCCAAAACCATTATCGGCAAGCTGAACGCCACCGTTGTCAGGGTCGTGAACGACGCGGCGACGCGCGAGATGATGCAGCGCAACGGCGCCGATCCGACGACCAGCACGCCGGCGGAATTCGGCAAGTTCATCCGCGAGGAATACGAGCGCTTCGGCCAGGCGATCCGCATCGCCAAGCTGAAGGCCGACTAGCCCCCTTCTTTTCGGGTCGAGTTGTGCGCCGGCGTGCGCGGAGCTATGCTGTACATTGCCCTTTTAAGGGTCAACAATACGCAGCGGGAAGCCGCAATCCGCGTGCTGTCCATAACCACCGAGGAGGAACGTCATGCTTCACGCCAGACCAGGATCGGTATTTTTCCTTGCCGCTTCGATTTTTTTGTACAGCGCCTCGGCGACAGCAGCGGAGTCCGGGAAGGATTACCCCAACAAGCCGATCCGCTTCGTCATTTCCCAGACTCCCGGTTCTTCGATCGACACCATGAGCCGGGTGATTGCCACCAAGCTCGGCGAGCTGCTGGGCCAGCAGCTCGTAGTCGACAACCGCACGGGAGCGGGCGGCACCATCGGGGGTTCGATCGTCGCCCATTCCGAGCCGGACGGCTACACCCTGTTTGCCGCAGCCACCGCCTCCCAGGTGATCGGGCCGCAGATCTACAAGAAGGTCACCAACTACGATCCATTCAAGGACTTCACGCCGATCTCGCAGTTCGCGGTCACACAGAACGTGCTGGTGGTGAATACCAAGGCGCCGTTCAAAAGCGTAAAAGAGCTGATCGCTTATGCCAAGGCGAACCCCGGGAAGATCAACTGGGGGAACGCCGGCACCGGATTCCAGAGCCATCTTGCGGGCGTGCTGTTCACGCACATGGCGAACATCAACGTGCTGCACGTGGCATACAAAGGCGCCGGTCCGCTGGTGGCCGGGGTCATCTCCGGCGAATCCCACATTACCATCGGTCCCGCGCCGGCGTGGATGGTCCACGTGCAGGCTGGGCGGGCACGTGCTCTCGCGATGGGAGGTGAGAAACGCTCGGTGCTTTGGCCCGATCTGCCCACTATCATCGAATCCGGCTTGCCGGGTTACGTATCGGACGGGTGGGCCGGACTCATGGGACCCAAGGGGCTGCCCAAACCCATCCTCAACAAGCTGCATGCCACGCTCGTCAAGGCGGTGAACGATCCGGCTACGAACGCGGCGCTGAAGAAGGTGGGAGCAGAACCACAGACAAGCACGTCTGCAGCGTTCGCCAGCCTCATTGCGAAGGACTGGAAGACTATCGGCGAGGCGATTCGCGTCGCCAATCTAAAGGTCGACTGACCGGCCGCGGATCGTGAGAACGTGAGGGCGTCAGGGCGTAAGAGGGAAGAGCGTCCTGTGCCACTCACGATCTCCCGCTCTCCCGCCCTCCCGATTCCAGCAGCCGCATCACTTCGGCGGCGGCGCGGCTCGCTTCCTCGCGCGTGATGCGCTCGGCGGCCTCGGCATCGCGTTTCCTGATGGCGGCAAGCATCGCGCGCAGATTGCGGATGCTCTCCTTCGAGCGCTGCGCCGAGCGCTGCGGATGGGAAAGGCCGAGCGCGCGCCAGCGCCAGATGCGCGCGTGCAGTGTGCCAAGCATCGAGGACAGCGTTTCGCTTCCCGCCCCCTCGAACAGCACGTCATAGAAGCGGTTCTTGGTTTCGAGCACCTGTTGCGCATCGCCCCCTTCGTAAGCCTTCACCACGACCTCGAGCGCCTGGGCGAGCCGCTTGACCTGCGCATCATCGGCGTTTTCGGTGAAAAGCCGCGCCGCCAGTCCCTCGAGCACGGCGCGGATGTGGTAGAGATCCTTCGCTTCCGCCAGCGTGAGCGAACGGACCACCGGTCCCTTGTGGGGGATGATTGCCACCAGCCCCTCCGACTCGAGCTGGCGCAGCGCCTCCCGGATCACCGTGCGCGAGACATTCATCATCTCGGTCAGCTCGCGCTCGGTCAGACGCGCGCCGGGGGCAAGCCGGCCATCGATGATTGCCTGGCGCAGGCCGTCCAGCACCTGCTGCCGCAGGGGGGCGGCCAGCCTTTGAACTTCAAGCGTCGGCGAGGGTTCCATGTCCCGGTTGACTCGATGCGTAATACCGTAATACGATATTACGGTCTATCCGCTTTGGCAACTACCATTCGAGGAGCCTCCCATGAGCAGTCCCGTGAAAGTCGGCATTGTCGGTCTCGGCCGCTGGGCGAAGGTCCTGACCCGCGCCGCGGCGAAATCCGACAAGTTGCTGATCGTCGCCGGCTACAGCCGTTCCGAGGAAAAGCGCCAGGCCTTCCAGCAGGAGCTGGGCGTGCCGTCCGTGCCCGATCTGAAGACCATGCTCGCGGATCCCGGGATCAAGGGCGTGATCCTCACCGTCCCCAACGAACAGCACTTTCCGCTCGCCGAGGAAGTGGCGAAAGCGCGCAAGCACGTCTACACGGAAAAGCCGATCGCGCAAACGCTGGAAGACGGGCTCAGGATCGCGGCGCTCGAAAAACAACACGGGATCACCGTGACCGTCGGCCACAGCGCGCGGCTGATGGCCGGCATCCGCATCATCAAGGAGCGTATCGTCGCGGGCGAGCTGGGGCGCGTCGCCTTCATGGAAGCGATCTTCTCCAACGAGCGCGCGCTGGAGCTCACGCCCCAGACCTGGCGCTGGTACAAGG
>JACQOK010000387.1 GCA_016202565.1 Betaproteobacteria bacterium
GCACAGGCACGTTGTTCAAAGAGAAAACAGCGCATCGATCTTCGCTGCGCAAATTAAATCGTTTTAGTTCCGGCATAACGCACTTCGTGCATTAGCCTCCACTGAAACTTTTCCCGGGCGTCCGCACATGCACGTTGTTCAAAGAGAAAACAGCGCATCGATCTTCGCTGCGCAAATGAAATCGTTTTCAGACAGACCGCCGATGGCATGCGTGGAGTATTCGACGCGGCACTTGTTGTACCCGACCGTGAGATCCGGGTGGTGGTCTTCGCGGTGCGAGAGCCATGCCGTGGCATTGACAAACGCCATCGTCTGGTAATAGTTCTTGAAACCGTAGGTCTTGGCGATTGCGCCGTTTGCGTATTCCCAGCCGTCGAGCTGCTTGAGGAGACTGTCGATTTCCTGCGGCTTGAGCGGCGCCACGCCGCCCTCGCACGGCTTGCATTTCCTGTGGGCGAGATCACTCACGTTCATGATTGCCTCCAGTCATCGTTCCGGAAAAATAGCCTATGTTACGCGCTCTTAGACCGGGCCTTTGGACCGGCGGGAAGCGTCGCTCACTTGAATTTGTAGAACTCCTGGTTGAGATAGGCGGCGATATGCTCGATGTCTTCAGGAAAGATGCCCGCCCCGGTCCGGTCGACGCAGAAACGCACCATCTTGAGCAATGCCTTCGGGTCCTTGATCTTGCGCTCGGGTCGCGTGAAGATGCGATTGCCGTCGCCCGCCATGAGCGAGACATGGCAGCTGTTGCACTTCGCTTCGTCGAAGTGCTTCCTGCCGAGCTGCGGATCAGCGTTGGGAAAAGGGTTGGCATGCAGCGTCGTCGCCACACACGCTGCGACAACGGCTGGAACGAGGCGGGTAATCATGATGCCTCCTTATGAGGGTAAGCGGTGAGCGGCAAGCGCCGCTGCCGCGGTTGACAGGCATCCGGCCGCATACCGTTCGCCGCCTGCCGCTCACGAAGCCTTGAGGCGCTCAATGCGCGCGAGCGCCGGCGGATGGGAATCATAAAATGCGGAATGCGCCGGGTCCGGCGTGAGCGTGGAAGCGTTATCACGGTAGAGCTTGACCAGCGCCGATACGAGATCGCTGGCCGAGGCATTCCGCGCCGCATACTGGTCGGCTTCGAATTCGTGCTTGCGCGAGTACATGGCGCCGAGCGGTTGCAGCAGAAATGTGAAGCTGGGCATCACGATGAAGAACAGGATCAACGCCATCGCCGTCGACGGTGCCGCCACGTTCAGCCCGTTGAAAAACCAGTCCTGCTGCGCGAGGTGGCCGAGCAGCCACAGGAAACCGAGACTGGCGAGGAATATCCACGCCATTCGCTTGGCGACATGGCGCAGCTTGAAGTGCCCGAGCTCGTGCGCGAGGACAGCCTCGACTTCCGCCGGTTGCAACCGGGAGAGCAGCGTATCGAAGAACACGATGCGCTTGGATTTGCCGAAACCGGTGAAGTAGGCGTTCCCGTGACTGCTCCGGCGGGAGCCGTCCATCACCATGAGACCCTTGACTTTGAATCCGCACCGCGCCAGCAGGCGCTCGACTCGTTCTTTGAGTTCGGCATCCTGCATGGGTGAGAACCGGTTGAAGAGCGGTGCGATCCATGTCGGATAGATCGCAAGCATGAACAGGTTGAAGCCGATCCATACGAGCCAGGCATAGAGCCACCAGTAGGGGCCCATCCTTTCCATGAGCCACAGCACGCAGGCGGCGAGCGGAATGCCAAAGGCCGCGGCGATCAGCACCGATTTTGCCAGGTCGAGGAAGAACAGGCGGGGCGTCATGCGGTTGAAGCCGAAGCGCTCCTCGATGCGGAACGTGCGGTAGAGACCGAACGGCAGCTCGGCCGCCGTCATCAACGCCGTAACGAGAGCGATCAGCGCAAGCCCGCGACCGATGCCCGGCGACAGCCATGCAGCGGTAAGCTCATGCAGGGCCTGCAGACCGCCGCCAAAGGTAAGCCCCAGCACGATGAGCGCCTCCACCGCGACTCCTGCCATTGCCAGCCGCGTCTTGGCGCAGGTGTAGTCGGCGGCCCGCTGATGCGCGTCGAGGCTGATTTCGGCGGAAAACTCGGCCGGAACCGCAGCGCGGTGCGCCCGGACATGCAGGATGTGGCGCCGGGCGAGCCACAGCCGCAGGCTGGTGGCGAGCGTGAGTGCGGCGAGAAAAACGAGGCCGAATGGAGTCATCTCGAAGTCATACCGGGCTGCGAAAACTGTGACACAATAATGTCTTCAGAATTCAAAGAATATTATGGCACAGGACCCCAACAACCTCATCTGGATCGACATGGAGATGAGCGGGCTCACCCCCGATGTCGACAAGGTTCTGGAAGTTGCCGTCGTCGTAACGGATTCCCAGCTCAACACCCTCGCGGAAGCTCCGGTGCTGGTCGTGCACCAGAGCGATGCGTTGCTGGGGGCGATGGACGACTGGAACAAGTCAGCCCATGGTAAATCGGGGCTGATCGAGCGCGTCAGAGCGTCGGCGCTGTCCGAAGCGGGCGTCGAGGAACAGATGATTGAGTTTCTGGGTCAATTCGTGCCGCCTGCCGCGTCACCCATGTGCGGCAACTCGGTGCATCAGGACCGGCGTTTCCTGGTCCGGCACATGCCGCGGCTCGAGGCTTATTTTCACTACCGCAATCTCGATGTGAGCACCTTGAAGGAGCTGGCGCGGCGCTGGAAACCGGACATCATGGCGGGGCTCACCAAGCACGGCAAGCACGAAGCGCTCGCCGACATCTATGAGTCCATCGAGGAACTCAGGTATTACCGGGAGCACCTCCTGAAACTGTGAAGGGTTCGCGGTTCATTCAAGCCTTATGTCGCCGTCGAACTTCACCTCCAGGGCGAGTTTCCCCACCGACAGCGTCACCGTCGCCGGAAAGGACTCGTTTCCCTTGAGCTTCCCGTCTTCGATTGCCTTGCGTACCGCTTTTTCGATCGCGAGCTGCGAATTGACGCCGACGGTCTTCAGAAACTTCCGGATGCTCATGTTGAGTGTTTCGTCGTTCATGTTTCCTCCTGGCCTGCAGTTCTTGACTAACGATGGGTCTTGAAGTGGTTGATGAGCCCGTTGGTCGAGGCGTCATGGCTCGAGGCGGGCGCGACGCCTTCCAGTTCGGGCAGTAGTCTGTCCGCAAGTTGCTTCCCGAGTTCCACGCCCCACTGGTCGAAGGCGTTGATGCCCCAGATCACGCTTTGCGCAAAGGTCTTGTGTTCGTAGAAGGCGATGAGCGCGCCGAGCGCGCGCGGCTCGAGGCGCGGGAGCAGGATCGACGTGGTGGGCCGGTTGCCACCGAATACGCGGTGCGGGAGCAGCGCCGCGATCCGGATCTCCGGCATTCCCCGTCGCCGCATTTCCGCTTCCGCCTCGGCGGTGGTCTTTCCCAACGCCAGCGCTTCAGTCTGCGCGAAATAGTTGGCGAGCAGCAGCGCGTGATGGCCGGCGAGTTGATGGTCGCTGCGGCAGCAGGCGATGAAGTCGGCCGGGATGAGCTGCGTGCCCTGATGCAGCAGCTGGTAGAACGCGTGTTGCCCGTTCGTTCCCGCCGCGCCGAAGACGACCGGCGCGGTAGCGTAATCGACTTCGGCTCCGTCGCGTCTGACGCGCTTCCCGTTGCTTTCCATTTCAAGCTGCTGCAGGTATTCCGGCAGGCGCTTCAATCGCTGGTCGTACGGCAGTACGGCGTGCGCCGCCGCGCCGAAAAAATCGATGTACCAAACGCCGAGCAGGCCGGCCAGAACCGGGATGTTTCTCTCCAGCGGTGCATGCCTGAAGTGCAGATCCATTTCTCCCGCGCCGCTGCGCAGCGCATTGAAGTTGTCCATGCCGATGGCGAGCGCAATCGGCAGCCCGATGGCGGACCACAACGAATAGCGTCCGCCCACCCAATCCCAGAACTCGAATACCGCGTCCGTGGCGACGCCAAATTCGCGCGCGGCCGCCGGATTGGCGGTGACCGCGGCGAAGTGCCGCGCAGCCCCATCGGCGCCCAGCTTTGCGGCAAGCCAGGCGCGAGCGGAGCGGGCATTGGCGAGCGTCTCCAGGGTGAAAAAGGTCTTGGAGGCGACGATGAATAGCGTGGTCTCGGGGGTGAGCCCCTGCAGCACGCCGGCGAGGTGCGCGCCGTCGACGTTCGAAACGAAATGCAATCGGGGACGCGGTCTGGCGTAAGACGCAAGCGCCTCGGTCACGAACATCGGTCCCAGGTCGGAGCCGCCGATGCCGATGTTGACGACGTCGCTGAACGCGCGTCCGGCGCTCCCGCAACGCACGCCGCTCCACACTTCTTCGCAAAAGCGCTCCATCCTGGAGAGCATGTGTTCCACCTCGGCCACGATGTTTTGCCCGTCCAGCATGACGGGCTCCTGCGCGCGCAGGACTGTATGCAGCGCCGGGCGCCCTTCGGTCGTATTGACCTTGTCACCTGTGAACAGCCGCGCGATCCATCCCGGCAATTCGCATTGATGCGCCAGTTCCACCAGCAGATGCAGCGTCTCGTCGGTAACGAGGTGCTTGGAATAATCGAACAGAATGTCGCCGCACTGCAGCGAGAACTTGTCAAAGCGCCGCGGATCGCGGGCAAAAAGCTCGCGCAGACTGAAACCGGCGGCGATCCGGTGATGATCTTGCAGTGCCTGCCAGGCAGGCAGTCGGGTGGGAGAGCCGCTCATGGTCAATCCGCTCGCGGGTTCGTTCGACAATGGCGTCGTTCGCGATGTGAAGCATTTTACCTTTTCGCGATTAGAATAGCTGTATAAACCGGGCGCAAGTGCCGGTTTAACTCCACGCGGTGCAACGGACGAGACGGCTGCCGTTCAAAGCGTGCGGATTTACGCAAGAGGGAAATCCATGCTCGGCGCGTTGACGGTACTGCTCCTGTATCAGTTGATCGGCGAAGTGCTGGTGCAGTTGCTGGCGCTGCCGCTGCCGGGGCCCGTGGTCGGAATGCTGCTGCTCTTGCTGTCACTGTGGATGAAGGGCGGCATGGCAGACCGGCTGCGCGATACCGCCAACGGCCTCCTGCAACACCTTTCGCTGCTGTTTGTTCCGGCCGGCGTGGGCGTCATGGTGCATTTCGCGCGCGTGTCCGGAGAGTGGCTGCCGATCCTCTTCGCGTTGCTGGCGAGCACCGCACTCGCCATCGCCGTGAGCGCGCTGACCATGCAGGCGCTGATCCGGCTGCGCGGGGCGCATGGGGGGAAAGACCACCAATGATCGCACCGCGCATCGCCGACATCTGGGTTTATCTTGCGGCGACGCCGCTGTTGGGCCTCACCATAACCCTGCTAGCCTACCAGGCCGCGTACTGGATCTATGCGCGTGCGCGATTCAATCCGTTGCTCAACCCCGTAGCGCTGGCGATCGTGGTTCTCGTCACCGCGCTGGCCCTGACCGGCACGCCTTATCAGACCTATTTCGACGGCGCGCAGTTCGTGCATTTCCTGCTGGGTCCGGCAACCGTCGCGCTCGCCGTTCCGCTTTACGCGCAGCTCGACAAGCTGCGTGCGCTGGCCATGCCGCTCGCCGGTGCGCTCCTGGCGGGCTCGCTCACCGCCATTCTGTCGGTGCTCGCCTTCGGGTGGCTGCTGGGCGCGAGCGAGACGACCCTGTTGTCTCTCGCGCCGAAATCGGTGACCACACCGATTGCGATGGGCATCGCCGAAAAAATCGGCGGCATTCCCTCGCTCACCGCGGTACTGGTGATCCTGACCGGGATCAGCGGTGCCGTGATGGCAAAAGGCGTGCTCGATGCGCTGCACATCAAGGATCACGGTGTGCGCGGATTCGCGGTGGGTATCGCCGCGCACGGCATCGGCACGGCACGCGCATTCCAGGTGAGCGAACAGGCCGGGGCGTTTGCCGGATTGGGGATGGGCCTTAACGGATTGGCCACGGCAGTGCTCGCGCCGCTCTTGATGGCGGCGTTTAGATGGATGTGATCGGGTCGTGGCTCAGGTCCTGACCGCGCTCGCCGGCGCGCTGCGCGATCTTCGTGAGCCGCGCATTATTGCGATCGTACTGCTGCCCATGCTCGGGTCGATCTCGATCTGGGTCATTCTGTCCTGGATCTTCTGGGATAGCTGGACCGCATGGCTCAATGGGCTTGCTGCCGGCACCACCGGCGGGCGGTGGCTGGAAGGTGTTGGCGCCGGTTGGCTGCTCCAGGGATTGTCTACGCTCGGCGTGATCGTTCTCGTCGCGCCAGCGACGCTTATCACGGCATTGGTGATCAACGAAATCGTGGCCATGCCGGCCATCGTGTCGCATGTTGCCGGCCGCTATTACCCGCGGCTCGACCGGGGCGCCGGTGGCACACCGATCGGCAGTGCGTTGAATGCGACAATCGGCATCGCGATATTCTGCTTGCTGTGGGTGGTGACGCTGCCGCTGTGGTTCACCGGCGTGGGCGCGCTGGTGCTGCCGGCGCTGACCTCCGCGTATCTCAATCAGCGCCTGTTGCGGTATGACGCGCTTGCGGAACACGCGGGCCGCGACGAGTACCGGCAGATGCTCGCGCGAATGAAGGGGAAACTGTACCTGCTCGGGCTGTTGGTGGCGTTGCTCTATTACGTGCCAATCGTCAACCTGCTCGCGCCAGTTGCGAGCGGACTTGCCTTTACGCACCTTTGCCTTGCCGAGCTCCAGCGCTTGCGCGCCGAGAGCTGAGAGGCGAGAGGAGAGAGGCGTAGCCGAGAGGGTGAAAGAGCGGTTTTGCTCCTCTCTCCTCTCTTCTTTCGCCTCTCGCAGTTTCAATGCAGCCGTTCGAACACGGCGGCAATACCCTGGCCGCCGCCGATGCACATCGTCACCAGCGCGTAGCGACCGCCGGTGCGTTGCAGTTCATAAAGCGCCTTGACGGTAAGAACCGCACCGGTGGCACCGATGGGGTGTCCCAGTCCGACCGCCCCGCCATTCGGATTGGTCTTCTTGGGATCGAACTTGAGATCACAGGAAACGGCAAGCGCCTGCACCGCGAACGCCTCGTTCGATTCGATCACGTCCATGTCTTCGATCTTGAGCCCGGCCTTGGCGAGCGCCTTCTGGCACGCCGGCACCGGGCCGATGCCCATGATTTTCGGATCGACGCCGGCCAGTCCGTAGGACACGAGCCGCGCCATGGGCTTCAGGCCCGCTTTCCCGGCAGCGCTTTTTTCCATCAATACGACGGCGGCCGCACCGTCGTTGATGCCCGATGCGTTGCCCGCGGTCACCGTGCCGTCCTTCTTGAATGCCGCGCGCAGCTTTGCCATGCCCTCGAGGCTGGCGTCCGCACGCGGATGCTCGTCGCGCTCGAACACCACCGTGCCCTTACGGGTCTTCAGCTCAATGGGCAGAATCTGGTCCTTGAAATAACCCTTCTCGATGGCATTGATCGCACGCCGGTGGCTCTCCACCGCGAATTCGTCCTGCTGTTCGCGCGTGATCTTCCATTTTTCGGCGATGTTCTCGGCGGTGATGCCCATGTGCACGGTGTCGAACGGGTCCGTGAGCGCGCCGACCATCATGTCCACTACCCCACCGTCATTCATGCGCTGGCCCCAACGCAGCGCGGGCAGGATATAGGCGCCCCGGCTCATCGATTCGGCGCCACCACCGACCGCGACGTCCGCGTCGCCGAGTTGAATCGCCTGCGTGGCGCTGACGATGGCCTGCAGCCCGCTGCCGCACAGGCGGTTGACCGTGAGCGCGGTGGTATCCTGGGGCAGCCCGCCCTTGATACAGGCGACACGCGAGAAGTACATGTCCCGCGCCTCGGTGTGGATCACGTTGCCGAACACGAGCTGGTTGACCTGCTGCGGATCGATCTTCGCGCGCTTTACTGCCTCGCGCACTACCTGGGCCGCAAGCTCGATGGGTGCGACATCCTTGAGTCCGCTGCCATAATCGCCGATTGCGGTCCGCACGCCGCTCAATACCACCACTTCACGTCCACTGTTCATGCGTTTCTCCTTAACTCGCTGATTTGAAACTGGGATGCTGGCTGGCGCCGATGACTGATCCGGTTGGGGACGGTCAGTTTACGCCTCCGGCGCCCGCATTGTCGAGTAGAATTGTGCGGCACAACATAACGCATTTGAGGCGAACGAAGGCGGCATCGGCGATTTCTGCGGGGCGGGATCGCAGCTCCGCTACGACAATCGTTAAAGCTCGAAGGATCAGACCATCGTGGAACAAATCGTCAGCCGGAACAAGGTTGTCCACATTACTTACACAATCCGGGACGAGCGCGGCAGGCTTTTCGAACAGTACGATCTGCCGGTCGGATACGTGCACGGTGCCAAGGGACCGTTGTTCGAGAAGATCGAGCAGATGCTTGAGGGCCGGAAAGTGGGCGACCGGGTGGAAGTGACGCTAACCCCGCGGGAGGGGTTTGGCGAACACAAGCCGGAGCTCACCTTCACCGACGACATTGAGAATGTGCCTCCGCAACACCGCCAGCTCGGGTCCGAGGTGATGTTCGAGAACGAGCGCGGTGAACAGATGCTTTTCCGTGTCACCCGCATTGAAGACGGCAGGCTCACCGTGGACGCGAATCACCCGCTCGCGGGACATACAGTCAAGTTCGTGGTCAATGTCGTTGCAGTACGGCCCGCAACGCTCGACGAGATTGCCAACGGAGTGCCCGCCGACGGCGGCGGCGCCAGTTCGCGCATGCACTGATGTTCCCTGATCCATCGCGTTCCTGCCGTTCATCTTGCGATCATCATCCTGCCCCATCACGGCTTTATCACGCGCTGATAAAGCCGGTAGCGCTCGTCCTTGTCGCCGGGACGCCCGCCTTCCCAGATCTTGCGCCAGTTGCCGCGTGGCGGCACTTCGAACCGCGGCTGGCCCTGCAGGAGCATGAGATCGCAGCTGCGTCGGCGCGCCGGTACTTCCTCACGGTGCGTCAGGATGCCGCCAAAATAGTGCAGCATTGCGCGCTGCGACTCGCCCAGGTCCCGGCTTGAGATGCAGCGGTAGTTTTTTGGCAGTGCCTGCTGCAGGGAGGCGACCATCGAACGGTAGCTCTTGCCGGTGTCGATCCAGCCGACAAACAGAATGGCCAGCAGCGCCCAGACCGTGGAAATACCGGTCGCCCAGGTGAAAAGCGGGCGCTCCGGGCTGCGCCTGAGTGCGATCAGCACACCGAACCAGGCGAGCGTGTAGGCCGCCGCGAGCAGGAACGGCAGCCCCTTGAATCCGGGATCGTAGCCGGGCTGCATGCGGTGCAGATGTGCGTGCAGCCGCGCTGGCAGACCGAGCTCCAGTCCGCTCCAGTAAAACCACGCAACGATCACGAAGAAGCTGAAGCCCATTACGCTGAACCAGTACCAGGCGTTGGCGGCGCCGCGCCGCAGCGTATCGGCGACAGGGGTGGCGAGGAGCGTAAGCGGTATCAGCAAAGGCAGGGCGTAGAGTTCACGCACGTCGGAAACGGCGCTCAACATCGCGAGCGTGATGACGAAGCCGAACACCGGCAATACGACCGCTGGTTTGTCGAATCCGGTCGCGCGCGCCTGCCATAGTGTCCATAAGGCGATCGGCCACACGGGCCATGCATACCACGGCAGAATGCGCAAATAGTACATGACGGCGGATTCCGGACGGCCGCCGAACAGGCGCGCAAGGTTGGTGCTCCACAGCCATTCGTGGAATGACGCTGGGGATTGCGCATACACCAATGCCGGCCACAGCGCCAACCAAGGCACTGCCACCGCCAACGCGACCGCAACCGCGACCGCGTAATCACGGCAGCGCCAGGCGCGCGCCAGCGGAAGCGCGCCTGCCAGCGCCGCGAGGATACCCGCTTCCAGCAAGCCCTGGGTCATGAATACCATCCCGAGGCCGGTGCCAAGCCAGAATCCGCCCCCAAGCGGGCGGCGCGGGGCGAGCGCGAGCCCGTAATACCCGATCATGAAGCCGCAGAGCGTGGCGGTGTCGCTGATCAACTGATGGCTTCGCAATACCAGCCCGAAGCAGCCGAGCAGCAGAAGCGCAGCCACGGTGCCGTAGCGTTCACCATTCAACTCACGGCCGGCGAGCCCGCAAAACAGAAACGTGAGCCCCATGTAGAGACCGGTCACCAGCCGTGCCGCGTCGTGCAGCGGGAGCAGCGGTGAAAAGAGCTTGGCGCTGGCCGCGGCGGTAAGGTGAAAAAGCGGCGGCTCGTGAAGAAAAGCCTCGCCGGCAAGCGTTGGAATGATCCATGAACCACCCTGCAGGATTTCGTAGACGACGCCGAAGGTATAGGCTTCGTCGGGCTTCCACGGATCATGCCCGATGAGCCCGGGCAGGATCCACGCCAGACAGAGAGCCGCAAGCAGGACGTGGCGATTGGACATCATCGGCGGATCGGGCGCGGCGTAGGCCAAACTATCGTTCTTGTTGTGCGCGAAATGACACGATTATCGCATTTCTGCGCGCCGCCTGAAGCCATTGCCCCACAGCGCTTAATCGTGCTCCCGGCAAGCGCGTTGCCTGCGAGGTCGGTTGCGTTGTCATTCTGACGTGATGGATCCGGGCCGAAGCAACGCACGCGCCCATATCCGGTGCGCCGCGCACTAACAATGTGCCGATTGCGCTTGGGGCCTGTGCGGCGCGCCAGGCACGGCATCGTGGGAGCGCGAAAGAATAAACCAGAAGAAACAGACTGGTGCCACTGCATGCCGCGGCCAATTCCGCCGCCGCGGCACAGCCTGGTATGCATCCTGCTCAAGGCGCTGTGTCGGCAACCTAAAGGACTGAGGAGATCGTCATGCCTGCATTCAGCGACCCATACAACCCGAATTCGCCGCTGTCATCCGGCTGCAGTTGCGGCCGTCATGCCACGCGGGACGCGCATGAAGCGGATCCGGCGGCACGCAGCTCGGAAAGCGAGGCGCTCGCCGGACGCGCGGTTGAATCGGCGATCGTTCGCGCGCTGTTTCCCGAGGACGCGCTGCGACGCCGCTTTCTCCAGGCGGTCGGCGCGAGCACCGCGATGGCGGCGATCTCCACCTTCTTCCCGGTAGGCGCCGCCAAGGAGGCGTTCGCGCAAGGCGCGGGCAAGATCGAGAAGACCAAGCTCAAGGTAGGCTTCATTCCCATCACCTGCGCCACGCCGATCATCATGGCGCACCCGATGGGCTTTTACTCCAAACAGGGGCTCGACGTCGAAGTGGTGAAAACCGCGGGCTGGGCGGTGATTCGTGACAAGACCCTCAATAAGGAGTACGACGCGGCGCACATGCTCTCGCCGATGCCGCTGGCGATTACGCTCGGCGCGGGCGCGCAGCCCATTCCCTATACCATGCCCGCGGTCGAGAACATCAACGGCCAGGCGATCACGCTCGCGATCAAGCACAAGGACAAGCGCGACCCGAAGTCGTGGAAAGGTTTCAAGTTTGCCGTGCCTTTCGATTACTCGATGCACAATTATCTGTTGCGCTACTACGTGGCCGAATACGGGCTCGATCCGGACAAGGACATTCAGATCCGCGTCGTGCCGCCGCCCGAAATGGTGGCGAATCTGCGCGCCGACAACATCGACGGCTTCCTTGCGCCCGACCCGGTGAACCAGCGCGCGGTCTATGATGGCGTGGGCTTCATTCACACGCTGTCCAAGGACATCTGGGATGGACATCCGTGCTGCGCGTTCGCGGCGAGCAAGGAGTTTGTCACCCAGACGCCGAATACCTACCACGCGTTGCTCAAGGCGATCATCGATGCGACCGCGTTTGCGCGCAAACCCGGGAACCGCAAGCAGATCGCGGAGGCGATCGCTCCGGCCAACTATCTCAATCAGCCGGTGACCGTGGTCGAGCAAGTCCTGACCGGGACTTTCGCGGACGGACTCGGCAACGTGCGGAAAGTGCCCGACCGCATCGACTTCGATCCGTTCCCGTGGCACTCATTCGCGGTGTGGATTCTCACCCAGATGAAACGCTGGGGGCAGTTGAAGGGCGATGTCAGCTACGAAAAAGTGGCGCGCGAGGTGTTCCTCGCGACCGATACCGCGAAACTCATGAAAGAGGTGGGGCTCACGCCGCCGGGAGCCACATCCAAGAAGTTCACGGTGATGAAGAAGGAATTCGACCCGGCGAAGCCGGACGCCTACCTCGCCAGTTTCGCAATCAGGAGGGCGGCATGAGCCAGGGAGCAGGGGCCCCTATGGGGATGCGACCAAGGCGAATTGCCGCCGGCCGCCGACATGACGGTGGTGATATGAGCACGACCTTTACAGAGGCGGCGGCCTGAACATGAGCAGCTTCGCGATCTGGCGCGCGCCGGCGCTGTCGCTGCTGCTGTTCCTGCTGTTCGTCGGGGTGTGGCACGCAGCGACGCTCCCGACGGTGGGCCAGCAAACGGTGGATCCGGAATATGCAAAGCTGGTTGGGGCGGCGGCAGCGACCGGGCAGAAGACCGCGTTTCCCGCCCCGGCGGATGTGGCCGCCAAGATCTGGACGCACCTGGAGGAGCCGTTCTACGATCGCGGCCCGAACGACAAGGGCATCGGCATTCAGCTCGCCTACTCGCTTGCTCGCGTGCTCCTTGGTTTTCTTCTTGCTGCGCTGGCGGCGATTCCGATCGGCTTCCTGATCGGCATGTCGCCGCTCGTCTACCGCGCGCTCGACCCGTTCATCCAGGTGCTGAAGCCGATCTCGCCGCTGGCCTGGATGCCGCTTGCGCTGTTTACGCTGAAGGACAGCGGCGTTTCGGCAGTGTTCGTGATCTTCATCTGCTCGCTGTGGCCGATGCTGGTCAACACCGCGTTCGGGGTGGCTGCGGTGCGCCGCGAATGGCTCAACGTCGCCAAGACGCTCGAGGTCGGGCCGTTCAGGAAAGCGTTCCGCGTGATCCTGCCGGCGGCCGCGCCCACCATCATGACCGGCATGCGCATTTCGATCGGCATCGCGTGGCTCGTGATCGTCGCCGCCGAGATGCTGGTCGGGGGCACCGGCATCGGCTACTTCGTCTGGAACGAGTGGAACAACCTCTCGATCACCAATATCCTGACCGCGATTCTCGCCATCGGTCTCATCGGCATGGCGCTCGACCAGATCCTGGCGCGACTCACGCGCCTGGTGACCTTCCCCGAGTGAGGCGTAAACCATGAACCGGCCAATCCCCCCGATGCCACCCGCCACACGTCACTCATCACTTGTCACATCTTCGCAGCCATGAACGATCCGCTGATCAAGATCGAGGGTATTGCCAAGCGCTTCCTCGCGCGCGACGGCGCTGAAACCACGGTATTCGAAGACATTCACTTTGGGGTCGAGCAAGGCGAGTTCGTGTGCCTGATTGGCCATTCCGGTTGCGGCAAGACTACCATTCTCAACATTCTGGCCGGACTCGAGCCGGCTTCCGATGGCTATGTTTTCGTCGGCGGACGCGAGATCCGGGGGCCAAGCCTCGACCGCGCCGTGATCTTCCAGAGCCACGCCCTGATGCCGTGGCTGACCGTGACGGGGAACATCGCTTTTGCCGTGAATTCAAGGTGGCCGGAGTGGGACAAGGCCAGAATGCGCGCGCACTGCCAGAAATACATCGATCTCGTGAACCTGTCGGGCGCCGAGAAAAAACGGCCGGCAGAGCTCTCCGGCGGCATGAAACAGCGCGTGGGGATCGCGCGCGCGCTCGCGATCCAGCCCAAGATGCTGCTGATGGACGAGCCCTTCTCCGCGCTCGACGCATTGACGCGCGGGATGCTGCAGGAGGAAGCGCTCCGGATCTGTGCCGAGACGCGCCAGACGGTTTTCATGATCACTCACGACGTCGATGAAGCGATCCTGCTCGCCGACAAGATCGTCCTCATGACCAACGGGCCACACGCGAAGATCGCTGAAATCGTGGTCAACACGCTGCCGCGCGACCGCAGCCGGCACGACCTGCACCGCCATCCGCATTACTACCGCATCCGCAATCACCTGATCGAGTTCCTGGTCGACCGCTCACGGGCGTTCGGGCAGGAAACGGCTGCCGGCCGCCATGACCCGCGCAGTCCGCCGGTCGTCAGGCCCGGCCTTACGGAAGATTCGCCCGCCAGCGAGGACGGCATGCCAGTCCGACCGCCGGCAATGCCCAAGCCTCTGGTGGCCGTGGTGAAGTAACCCAAGTTGCGTTTACCTCAAAGGAGAGATCGATGAAGAAATCCGATGCGCCCGAAGTATTGCTTGCCGCCGCCAGCATGGGAAAACCGCTGAAGCGCAGCGATGTCACCGGAATGGTGGTGATGGCGAAGATCAAGAAGGGGATTACCTGGACCAAGATCGCGAGAGCAGTGGGTCAGAGCAAGGAGTGGACGACCGCGGCGCTGCTGGGCCAGATGCAGATGACGAAACAGCAGGCCGAGGCTGCCGGCAAACTCCTGGGGTTGCCGGCCGACGCCGTGCTGTTGTTGCAACAGGTGCCGTACAAGGGGTCGCTCCCCACCGCAGTCCCCACCGATCCGCTGATCTACCGGTTTTACGAGTTGATCAACGTCTACGGCACCACCTTCAAGGAACTCATTCACGAAGAGTTTGGCGATGGCATCATGAGCGCGATCGACTTCAAGATGGATCTCACCCGCGAGCCCGATCCCAAGGGCGACCGCGTGAAGATCGTCATGAGCGGAAAGTATCTCCCCTACAAGACCTACTAAACGCTAAAGGCGGACGCTTTCAGCGCCGCTTTAGCCCGCGCGTTGGAGCGGACCGTTTCGACGGCCGCTCACCGCGCGCCGCGTCTTGCTGCCGGATGCTGCACTGCATGAAAGGTTGCTCTTGCCCGCGGTCATTGCATTCTGGGATCATCTAAGGGTAGGGTGACGGGCGTCCCGACAACCGAATAAACAGGAGGGATCAATGCAGAACGAGCGTAGAAAGTTTCTCAAGGGCGGAGCAGTAGCCGCGAGCGGGGCCGCGATCGCCGGTTTTCCGATGGTCGCCCGCGCGCAGCAGAGCTTTAACTGGAAGATGACAAGCGCCTATCCCAAGGGCGCACCGTTCTACATGGACGGTCCGGGCAGCGCGACCGACCTCGCGAAGCGCATCGAGGCGATGTCCAACGGCCGGCTCAAGATTACCGTCTACGGCGCCGGCGAGTTGATTCCGGCGCTGGAAGGTTTCGATGCGGTGCGCGCCGGCACGGTCGAGATGAACCACGCCAACAGCTATTTCTGGACTGGCAAGACGTTCGCCGCGCAGTACTTCACCGCCGTTCCCTTCGGTCTCAACTTCCAGGGCATCAACGGCTGGCTCTACGACGGGGGCGGCATCCAGCTCTGGCACGAGGTGTACCGCCCGTTCGGAATGATCGCCTTCCCGTGCGGCAACACGGGGGTGCAGATGACCGGCTGGTTCAAGAAGGAGATCAAGTCGGTCAAGGACTTCAACGGACTGAAGATGCGCATCCCGGGGCTTGCCGGCAAGGTCTACGCAACGCTCGGCGTGGACGTGAAGCTGCTGCCGCTCGGCGAGATCTTTCCGGCGCTCGAGCGCGGCGTCATCGACGCGGCCGAGTTCGTCGGACCGTACCAGGACCGCCGCGGCGGGCTGCAGAAAGCGGCGAAGAACTACTACACGACGGGCTGGCACGAGACGGCGACCGTGTCCGAGCTTCTGATCAACAAGGCCGCGTGGGACAAGCTGCCCAAGGATTTGCAGGCGATCGTCGACAACGCCTGCGCCGCGTGCAACGTCATCAGCGAAGCCTGGTGCCAGCGCACCAACGCCGAGGCGATGGAAGATCTCATCAAGAACCAGGGCGTCATCGCGCGCCCGCTGCCCGACGA
>JACQOK010000388.1 GCA_016202565.1 Betaproteobacteria bacterium
CCCTCACGCCGCCGGGTCCAGGGGGCGCGCGCTTCATGGTGAGGCCTCGAGCCACCGGCAGAGGCGGAGCCTGTAACTGCGACGGTCGATCATGCTGATATCCGTGGGTTGGCTACCACCTTACTGGTGTCCGTCGCGGCGCCTGCTTCGCTCTAGGAGCGAGGATCGTAGCCTCGTAACGCCGTCGAAGATTGCGCCGATACCGGGGCCGCGTCTCCGCCGATGACTCGAGATCGTGATCAATGCGTCTGCGCTCCGTTCTCCTCGATGCGCTCCCCCGTCAGGGGGCCAGCGGGACGATGCGGGCGATGGCCCAGGCGAAGGCCGCCATCTCGCGGGCAATGGCCACGACGACCTGGTTGGCGTGCTTGCCCCGGGCGATCAGCCGTCGGTAGCGTTTGCACAGGCGCACCAGCCGATGGCCTGGACCTCCACCGGCAGCTTCTCCAGCCGGAGTTGCGGATGTCGGCTGACCTTGGCCGGGTACCGATAGGCCCACGCGCCTTCGACGAGCGCGCGCCGGGCGTGGTGTTGCCGGCCTTGGTGATGCCCCCTTGCCGCCGGCGCTCCCCCGACGAGTATTCCGAGGGCGTGAGGCCGAGGTAGCTCATCAGCTGGCGCGGGGTGTCGAACCGCGTGAGGTCGCCCAGTTCAGCGACCAAGATGACGGCGCCCGTGCGCTCGACCCCGCGCAGCGCTTGGATCGGCTCGACCACCGGGGACAGGCGCCACGTCTTCACATGCTCGTGCAGCTCCGTCTCCAGGCGCTGCACCCGCTCGGACTGCTCGGTGACGGCGCGCACGTACTCCTGGAAGACGATCTGCTGCGCGGGGGTCGGACACACCACCTCCGACAGCCAGCGCAGATGGGCCGCGTTCCAGTTGGCCCGGCCTTCGTAGCGAATGTCCTGCCGCAACAAGAACGCCTTCAGCCGGTACTTGGTCGCCTTGAGATCCCGCAGAGCATCCTCGCGGCCCCGGCTCACGTCGCGAATGGCCTCGTCCTCCACCGTGGGCACGTAGATCGAGGTCAGGTCCCCGCTGCGCATCAGCCGGGCCAGCAGGACCGCATCCCGGCGATCCGTCTTTACCCGGTCCCCCGGCTTCCGCGGGATCAGCGACGGGGCCACGACGTGGCAGCGCAAGCCCTGGCGCGTAAGGTACCGATACAGCCAGTAGCCGCACGGGCCCGCCTCGTACACGAACACCAGCGGCGCGCCCTTCGACTGCAGCTTCCGGATCAGCTTGTCGATGTCGCACTGCCGCGTGCCGATCGCGCCAAGCGACATCACCTCCGCCCCGCGGTCCTCGGGTGCGTAGGCCACGGCGATGGCGTCCTTGTGAACATCGAGACCAACGTACAGGGTCTTGCTAGACTCGTTCATGGCTGACCTCCACGCTCGAAGTGTGCCGAGAGCACAGGGCGGCTCTGGCCTCTCGAGGCTAACCCGCGTTGAGTGCTGGAGGTCAGCCTCACCTCGCGGAAGTCATACTGTCTAGGTGGCATCGACGAGACATGGCCTTTAGCAGAGAGGTTCGAACCGAAGCGTTGGTTGCGGCCGCACGTCATTGCTGTCTGTGCCACCGCTACCGCGGCGTAAAGGTCGAGGTTCATCATATTGTCCCGGTCGCGAAAGGTGGAGCCGACACGGCCGACAACGCTATCGCCCTATGTTTCGACTGCCACGCCGACGCGGGTCACTACAACCCGGCGCACCCACGAGGAACAAAGATTTCTGTCGATGAGCTTCGACTCGCGCGCGACTTGTGGCATAGAGCCGTTCAGATGAACCGCATTGAGGCGCCTCACGACGAGGACTGGCTATATTGCCGCTACCTCGTCTGCAAGAGCTTTTCCGCACTGCGCGAGATTGTTGAAGGATCGCTCACGCAGATACCAGTCGATTTGCCTCTACTCGCAAAGACGGTCACCGGCGACTTTTTGTCTTCGATTCTTCGGCGGCATCCGGCGGCCCATCCCTCGTCACACGTGTGGGGCGACGCCTTCCAAGACCGCGCTGAATACGAGCGTGCCCATCCCGCTGTCCGCGTCTTTGAGCGCTCCAGTTTCAACCTCTTTCCTTACTTCGAAGCCTCTAGGATCCCGTCCCGCGAGGAACTGCTGAGCCGGCTTGCCTCGAACGATTCCCCTACAGCGTTGCTGCTCGAGGCTGGGGCACCTGAGGCTGAAATCTCTGAAGCATTCGCGTACGACGAGCTATGTGGCCGGCGCTGTTTCCAGGAGATCTACCGCCTACGCCCACTATGGGGCGTATTTGTGGCCGCCACCAACCTCACAGAACGGGCGATCAGGTTCGAAGCTCTGAGGTGCGAAGTAGAACAGCCAGCCGGGATTGGATTCCGTCCGTTTAGGGCTCGTGAACCCGGGAGAGTTGAGAACCTTACTCTTCCGCGAATGCCTGTACCGCCGACAGGCACCGTCATCATTCCAATCGCTGTAGTATTCGGGCCGATCGGTGGCGAACCCTGGAAGGTATACGGAACGGTGTCGCAAGACGTGCAGACGGGAGAGGTTCAATCGACCGCTCATGCCGATGGAATCGACCTAATCAACCAACTCTCATTGGTTGGACCTTCGCTCTGGCCGATCTCATTTCTATTGGACCGGGCCGGCACAGGACGCGCCCAAGAAATTCATCAGCTAGACTTCTCCAACCTATACACGATCGATCGCTCTTGGGAGTCGGGCAGCTGCCCGCATCTTTTCCTTGAGCATTCGCTTGATTCCTCACTGAGGTACTGGGGAGAGTTGTGGGCCGGCGCACCGGATGAGTCCCAGGTCGATACTCTTCAAGTCCCGCATGCTGTCAAAGCCTTGCTTCTCACGGAATTGGAGAGCGAAGTAGCGTACGTTGTTGAGGTACGTGTGAACGGCGTCGCCATAACTCGCAATCGGGTCCTTCACCGAGGAGAAACGCTTCGGATTTCAGTGAGACCGGGCGACAGGGTTCGTCTGACCGGTTACTACGTGCCCCATGCCTCCGCTCGTAATCGTGGGCCTGATCCCTGGTGGAAGAATGAACTGGTTGCAGCGTTCATGCAAAGCGCCACCTCAAACACGGCTTGCCGCCGCTCAGCCATGGCGTTGAGGTTTGCCCCGTAATGGCCGATTCTGCTCCGGTGAAGAGAATCCTCATACGTGAGGTACCAGGCCCTGGAAGTCGCATTACGGCCCCACGGGGAACGTCGGGCAATCTCGGGACCCGGATAGGACCTTCGGAGGTCCTGGGGTCGCCGACATCTTGCCCGGGCTTGTCTGGCAGGAATATGATGGCTGGCATCGTGGCGCCCACGACCACTGCACCCTGCTCGCCCCAGAGCGTAGCAGACGCTATCCTCGCCGTCTGGGAGCCCGATCCGGTTGCGGCCTGCCGCTTACCGCTGCTTGACCGCGACCGCTCGTGGCCACGCTGCGCCCCGGAGCCCGGCGGACCAGATGTTCAACTTCTCGACAGCCACGCAGCCAGAAGTTTTCGTACTGACGACGATACGCCGCAGCACTCCACGATCCGTCGCGGCCCGCAAACGGTCTCGACGATCGAAGCGCAGTGCATCGACAGGAAAGAGGGACGCGCCGAGCCGGAGGCGCATCCAGCGACTGGCGTCGCCGCACCTGCCGTAGTATGCAGCGGGATGGTTCGACCTGTCTACGAGTTAGGCAAACGCAGGGGAAGGCGAACGTAGAGGGCATAGGAGTGCTAGAGAACACGCGCGAGGCCGTTTATCAGGTCGTCAAGACGGTTGCCAGCCCGCTGCGATTCTTCGCCGTTGCGGCTCTGACGCTTGCGGCTGTGATCATCGCCCTTGCCTGGAAGTCGACACTACCCCCGAACGTCACGTCCGCCTTAATCATCGTCGCCTTTGCCGCCCTGATTCTCTTGATCGTCATCGTCGCATTCTTAGTAGTCTTCTATCCCAAAAAGCTCGTGTTCGACCAGGAGGCACATCTCACGGTCCTGCGGGAACGACTCGGCGACAGCGAGCTTCCAGTCCTTTATGTACCAGGCACCCTCCCGAGCACCGTACCGCCCCGCCAGATCGTGGCAGGGGAGGGTGAGAGATAGAGATGGTTTTACTCATCACGTACGATCTGAAGCGTCCCGGTCAGGACTATGCCGAGTTGTACGCCGAGATCAAGAAGGCTGGAACTTGGTGGCATCATCTAGGGTCGACATGGATTATTGAGACCACTTCGAGCCCAAAGCACTGGTACGAACGGTTGGCCCCGCACATCGATGGCAACGACAACTTGATCATCTTCGAGATAACGAGCAACTACTACGGCTGGGCCCCGCAGAAAGCTTGGGACTGGCTTGCGAAGCGAAACTTTCGTGTTTGACGTTGCCTACCGAGACGAGATCGGCACCGGGCAATTCTCGATGCGCGTGTTGCCGAGTCGCCAGGCGGTCCGATTCCCAGTTTCCCAGAAAATTATCGCTCGGGTTCCCAGCTTGTTCCCAAACCTCTCAGCCCTGGTCTTGGCTGGTGAGAACTCGTGAGACTCAGGACGGCGATGGGATGCAAACCACGAGCGAATTTCAATCCCGCCGCATTCCGAGTTGACTCAACATCACCGAACTGCGTGCCGCGGTTACGAAAGCGCGTGGCGGACTGCAAACACGGGTTCCGGTCGTGATCTCGAGGTCGGAAGAGGTCCCTGATCCCCCCTATTCGCCCTCGCGGTGCAACTATCGCGTGGCGCTCACAGCGTAGACTTCGACCGGCGCCGCCCGGCCGCGCAGCGCTTGTGGTCCGAGGGGCTCGAGGGCGTACCGCTCGGTGGCCGCGAGTCGGCTCAGGGCGTCGGTCGAGACCAGGAAGCTCCGATCGAGGTCGCGTGTGGCCTGCTCCAAACGGGCGGCGGTGTTCATCACGTCGCCGTGAAAGACAACATCGCGCTTGCTGTCCCCGATCTCGCCGCTGATCACCGGCCCCGCGTGGAGCGCCGCTCGCAGGCGCGGCGCCAGGCCAAACTCCCGCTCGAACTCCGGCGCCACCTCGTGGAGGGCCGCCACGATCGCGAAAAAGCAGGCGATTGGACGCGCGTCGCTCCGCGCCTCGGCCACCGTCCACGTCACCACCATTTCGTCGCCGACGTACTGGTAAACCTCCCCGCTGTAGTCGGCGATCGGGTCCGAAGCTAGGCGGAAGACGCGGGCCAGGAAGCGGTGGACCGCGGCCGGCCCGGTTTGCTCGGCCAGGGATGTCGAGCCCGCGATGTCGAGGAAGAGGAAGAATCGCTCTTCGACGCGAGGCCGATGATAGCGACCGAGTACGATATTGCGCAGGTTGCGCGGTCCCACGATTTGGCTAATCTCGAACACGAAGAGAAACGCAAAGGCGGCCACGAAGGAGAACAACACCGCCAGGCGCGCGAGCGGGCTCTGGAGGGGAGCGGCGCTCGGTGTCAGGCCGAGCGCCCGCGTGCCGGGTTCACCCGCGATCACCGCAGTAATGATCGTCCCGTAGACCAGCCACTTCGCGCCGAAGGTCACGAGAAAGGGGGCCTGCTGGAGCGGACGGCCCCATCGGGTGCGCAACAGGAACGTCTCCATCGCCGCGATCGGGGCCGTTATCGCCGCACCGTCGATCGCGCCGACCAGGTTTCTGGGGAATATAGATCCAGTGAAGAAGATGAGGTCGATGAAGCTGTTGTAGGCGACCCCGATCAATGTCCCCAGGAGCAAGAGCCGCAGGAAGAGCCGCACCCGGCGCTTCGTCGCCCGCCGCATTCTCCCGAGTCTACCGTACACGGGACTACACGTTGATCGACAGCACGACCGCCGGGAACGTCGGCCCGTTTCGCGGATTCCCAGGGAATCCCTCTGGGGCGATGTCACCTACTGACGCAGAGCCGCGCCTCGGATCTCGAAGAGCAACTCCTGTCCCACTACCGCACGAATCCCGTTGGGGCCACCACCTCTTTATGTCGCTGGAATTGTTGATGATCGCTGGAAGTTCTCCCTTGAGGATCGGGTCTAGCGCTCCCTTGCCAGCGAACTCGTAGTACCGCGCGCCGTTCTCCTCGCGCGGCGCAAAGGCCAGGCGACCGTCGAGGAGCTTGCGCAGGATCTGTCGCGCTTGGGGCGTGTGTTTCGCCAGCAGATCGCGCCAGCCAGCGAGGATCGTCGTTAATTTGTGCTCCATCTGCGCCACGTCGATCTGGCTGACCTGGGAGATTTCCTCAAGCCCCTCGAGCTTCCGCTCGAGTTGTTCACGGCGACGCTCTCCGTCCTTCAGTGCCTGGATGAGGGTGGGGAGGTTGCCGCCCTGGGCGATGGCCTCGGTCCACCGGGCGAGCTCAGTCTTTACCTGGGCTAGTTCGTTGTCGAGTTCAGCCCGAAGGGCGACCTGCGCGGCAGCCGAGGGTCGGAGCCGCTCTGCGGCCTCCTGGACCGCCGCCATCACGACGTCTTCACGCAGGACGTGGCGTTCGAAGGTTTCCCGGACGGCGGCCTCCGCGTCTTCGAGCGGCGTGATCATGTCGTTAGGGCAGATCGTGCGCCCCCGCACGATGTTGGTCAGGCAGTGATAGAAGAGCTTCCGCTGCCGGCCGTGGCTCCGCGATCGGACGGTGAGAGCCCCACCGCAAGGGCCGCACACGGCCATGCCCGTGAGCAGGTACTTGCTTTCGATGCCGTTGGCCGGCTTTCCCCACAGCCGCCCGTCCGTGCTGCGCAGGTAGCTCTGGCGCGAGACCTCGAGCCGCTCGTGCGCCGCCGCCCATAGGTCATCCGACACGATCCGCAGATGAGGGACGGGCACCCGGATCCAGTCCTCGGGGCGGCGCGCGCTTGGGCGCTTCCGACCCCGAGCATCCCGTTTCCGGGTGCGATTCCACACGAGCCACCCACGGTAGAGGTCGCGGTGGAGGATTTCTTGGACGCTCGACGCCGACCACCCACGCGGTCGATCCTTTCGAGGCTGAGGCGCTGGCGCGCCCTCCTCGTTCAGCACGTGAGCGATCCGCCGCTTGCCGTGGCCTTGGGCGCACAGCTCGAAGATCCGGCGCACCACCCCAGCCTCGGCCTCGATCACCCGACGTTCCACATGGTCTCGCTGGCCGTCACGCGAGCGCACCTCGTAGTTCTCGTAGCCGAAGACCCTGCCCCCCGTGACATGGCCGGCTTTCGCCTTGCGAAGCATCGTATCGGCCGTTCGCTGCCGCGCCTTCTCGCGCTCCATCTCGGCCGCGAAGTTGCGCACCTGCTCGAGGAGTTTGCCGGTTGCGGAGTCGAGTTCCGCCTCACGGTCTTCGAGGTAATAGAAGATCCGGACACCCGCATCGGCGATCTGGGACAGCAGGTAGCCGGTCTGCATCTGTTCGCGCCCAAGCCGCGACTCCTCCGACATGATGAGGATCTGAAACGCTGGCTGCTCCGAGAGGGCGTTCATGAATCGCGCGAGTCCCGGCCGCTTGATGAACTCGGCCCCGGAAATGCCGTCGTCGAGGTAGATGTGAGCGTCATCCACCATCCAGCCCTTCCGCTCGGCGAAGGCTCGGGCGTGCTCGATCTGTCGGGTGATAGACTTGGCCTCATCGCCGACCCCAGTCTGCTCCGTGCTCTTCCGCGCATAGATCGCGGCCTTCATCGGTGACTCCTTCTCCGGCGCGGCGTGATCGTCACCGTCAGGGGGGCCCCAAGAACATCGGCCAGACGTTGGAGCAGGGCCAGGCTCGGGGCCGCCAGGGCGTTCTCTACACGGTTAATCGAATTCTTTGCCACGCCCACCTTCTCCGCTAGTTGAGACTGCGTCCAGCATCGTGCTCGCCGCAGCGCCTTGATGCGTGGGCCCAGATCCGTGCCCATGGACAGCAGTATACATGTTATGTATCTGTCCGGTCAAGCCGAGTGCTCTGCGCCGGGAGATGCTGGAGGCGGTATTCGGCGACGAGTGCAATTGCTAGGGCATCCACCAGCGCCCGGAAGACATTGGCCGGCAGGGCCCCCGTAGTGTCGCGCCTCTTCACGAGTGGCTTCGGTGAGCGGCGTAAGGGGCGGAGCAATCTCGCCGACGCGCCGAGTGCGGGTCTCGGGATGAGCGACACTCGCCTCACGCGGGGCACTTCCCGCAGGGCGCCACCGACTAGACGGAAGCTCGGGGGCCGCTGCCAGCGAGGTACCCGCGGCTCGGTCAGGCGAGGGCTGCTGGGTGAGGCAGTCATCGTCCTCCCGACAGCCCACCCCTACGTGATAGACCTACTACGACGACGACGTCGTCGTCGTAGTAAGAGCCATTGTCCGGCGAAAGGATCCGGCCGGTCATCGGGGGAGCCACTTCCCGCGACGACCGCCGCCTAGGATCTGGGCCTTCCGTCGCAGGCGCTCAACGGCGCTTTGGACCGTCGAGATCGGTCGGGCGATCCGGTCGGCGATTTCCTTGGTCGTCAGACCATCCGGCTCGGCGAGCAGCAGGTTGAGGATCGTCTCGCTCGTGTCCGTCACGCGGCCGAGGTTTCCGTTACGCGAATCGACCACACCGGTCGCGTTGTCTGGCTTCGCTTTGCTGACGTACGCGGCCCCGGCGAAATCGGGTGGCTCGTCTTCGTCCACGACAAGCGCTTGCCAGCATGGTCCGGAGCACACATGCTGCGGAATTGTCGTCAAATCCGTTGGGGGGTAGCTCGGGAACACCGGCACTTTCGAGACCGTGCCGGCAAAGCGCCGGTGGCAGTAGCGGCAGAGCCGTTCTGATTCGCGGGCGCCATGCCAGAGGTTTGCGTCCTCCTCTGCTTCGGCCAGCCGCGCGCAGCGCGCGGAGCAGTACAGCCCCTCGATGTCGTCGAGTTCCACCCCGCACAGCATGCAAGAGACGGAGGGCCAGCCGCCGTGCTCCGCCACCCATGCGGCCATCCGCCTGTCGCGCTCCTGCTCGCGCAAGGCTCGCCATGCCCGCCGCAGCTTACACTCCTCTTGCTCGGAGCGCGTGTGGGCTTGCTCGAGTTCTCGACGGCGCTTCTGGATGGGCGTGAGCGTGTGATGGGGTGCGAATTCGTCGGGAGGCTCGATCTCGGCGAGCTGCGCCTGGGCGCGCGAGCATTGCGCTCGTGCGTTCTGAAGGTCGGGGCCGGTCGCGCCCGACGCCTCCAGAGCTGCCACGTGCGCGCTGAGCTTCTCGACACGGACTTGCACCTTCTTCAGGATCTCGTCGAGCTGTTCAAGCTCCCAAGCTATCCCGAGGTGATGGCTCCGCCAGCTTGCAAGCTCCTGGCGTAGTCGGTCGCGTCCGAGCGCGACAAGCTGATCGCGCTCCTCAGTCTCCACCCTGCGGATGACCGCGAGGCGCTCGTCTTCAAGGTGCTCTTCTTTCGCGTGCGCTTCCGCGATCAGGGCGGCGAGCTTTGCCTGCATCGCCGTTGCGCCCTTGTCGGCGCACTGGGCCGAGCAATATGGGCCGCGCTTACCAACGAGCGGACGAGGGCAGGATGCGCAGAGGCCGGTCTCGTCCGCCGCTGCTCGCGTGAACGCAACAGTCTCGCGGATCTTCTGCTCGCACCGACTCCTACTCTCGTCCTGCAGAGCGAGTAACTGCCTTTGCACGGTCGCGAGCTTGGTCGTAGCTTCCTGCGCGACCGGGACCAGCGTTTCGGCCACGAGCGGATGAATCTCGAATTGATTGACCAGCGCGAGTGCATCGTTACGGGGCGGCACATTGTCGAGATCCGGGGTCGCCATTCGGCCTCACCTCCCATCCGCGACGAGCGCCTGCTGGCGCTGGGCGATGATGGCCCGCAGGTGCGCGACGACAAGATGTGGGTTGCGGCGCACGTCATCATTGGAGAAGCGGAGCACCTCGTAGCCGTAGCGATCGAGCTGCGCGTCCCGTGCTGCGTCCCATCGTTGCCGCCAGGCGGCCCCCACGTCGTGCGCATGGTGGGCGGGGCCGTCCAGTTCGACGACGAGTAAGAGGCGTGGCGCGTAGAAGTCCGCGATGTATCCGAGAACGGGCGCTTGCCTCCGGAACTTCGGACCCAGCCGCTTACCGCGCACGAGGTTCCAAAACACGGTCTCGGGGGGCGTGGCGTTTCTTCTCATGTGGCGGGCGAGAGCCAGGTTCTGCTGGGCCCTTCCTCCGTACCTCCTACTTGGAGGCGAGTCTCGATCTTGCGCTCCACTTGATAGCCGTGCGATCATGCTTATTACCTCTCTCGTCTGAGGCGACCTTCCTCATCCTCGGTCCACGCGAAGCGGCGAAGCGAACGCGTGGGCCGAGTCCTTCTTCAGGCCTGCACCGGGTGGCGCTTGCACATGCTGGGTCTGCCGAGCCGTTCCAGCGACTCGCGCCGAACCAAGACCCGCCGCCCAACACGGACGACGTCGAGTTTGCCCTCGCGGATCAACTTGTCGAGAATGGGCAGGCTGATGCCGCACCTAGTCGCTGCGTGTTTTCGAGCGAGAAAGATCGAGCTGCTCATGGGCGCCTCCTGTTCGTCGTGGTTAGCCATGTAGAGCCAACAGAAGCAAGCTATTGCACGTGCGAGCGATCTGCCTCCCTGCTGAATAGGTCAGGGAGTTTTGGGGGGGAAGGCCGGTCAGGCCCTATGAGGCGGAGGGGAGGCGTCGGGTTGGACAGAACCTGGCAGGTGACTACTACGACGACCGTCGTCGTCGTCGTCGTAGTAGTAGTAGTAGTAGGCGGCGGCGAGTAATTCTTGAACGGCGCGATCGGGGAACCTCCTGCAAGGCGCCGTCGATCGATCGGAAGCTGGGGGGTCTTTGCCACTTCGTCCGGAGCCGTAGGTTGAGGCCGTCTAGACCGAGCTCTGCAATAAGCCTTTCGGTGCGGTCCGGCTCGGAGAGGCCCTCGTACGTGGCGAGTGCTCCCTTGACATTGAACGTAGGCGTCGTGGACTTCTCGTCTGCGTCCACTTGTGCGACTGCGCGGTCGATGAGGCGGTATGCAGCGCTTCCCGTCGTATAGCCAAGCGCGGTCAGGATGGTGGATTTCTTCATCCCGAAGGAGCGCGCCACATAGACGCGGCGCGCTACCTTTGAAGGCGTTTCTCGCGTCCCCGGTGGCCGGCCTCCCTTCTTCGGCCGCTCGACACCGAAGCGAGTAAGCAGTTCGGGCCGATCACGAAAGAGAACGCGGAGGGCAGCGTTGGCTTTTTCGCGGTTCCGATTCTGGGCGGCGCGGATCGCCGTGTCGATGACTTGCTCTCCTTGCGGATCGTGCTGCCGTTCAGCGTCGCGAGTGACCGGACGCGAAGCGCGCGAGCGTGAATGCTTCTTTGCCACTTGCGCCTCCCAGGGGGAAAGGGCCGAACCTCGGAGCGTCGTGGCGCTCCGGGCTTGCGGGCGTGAGCGCCGCCGCCGCCTGACCCTTAGCTTCAGCCTATCGCATTCAGAGCCGCAGTAAATAGCCGGTGAGCAGTCGAAACTGTGGAGCACTCCAGTCTCATGTCAATCCGCAAACGACTTCAGATTCCCCGCTCCGCCCAGAATCGAAGTTTCATCCGAACCCAGCCTGCGCCGAAAGTCGACGCTTGCCAAGAGGCGTCGGTTCACGAAGTGGAATCGAGATGCTGCTGCCGTGTATTGTGCGGCCACCATTCGTTGCGATATGCCAGAATAGAGTTCGCTGATTGCGCAGCTCGGGGGAGGCGGGTTCTAGCGATGGGCGATAAGAGACTATGCCTGATGTGTGAGACTTTGGTCCCGACCGGTGAGGTCGAGATCGTCCGCGAGACCAACGTCTGCCGCGACTGCGCCGAATTGCTGAGGATGCCGCCCCCGAACTATCCCGAGATCCGGGAGGCAGAGGGCCCCGCGCGCGGAGCCATCTGCGGTTGGTGTGGCATGGAGCTCGCGCCGGACGATAGGGGGCTAGACCACGAATCGTGCGTCCTAGCACGTCCAGGTAGGGAGCTTTGCATGGTCTGCGGTCGACGCCTCGATCTAGACAAGGCAGTAAACGGGCCGGAGGGCTATGGTCTGGCTCACTCGCGTTGTGTCGAGATCTGGCGATTGACGCAGATTGGAGAGGGGGAGGCCGACTTCTGAGACTCCTATGCTCGCTTCCGATTCGCCTGGCTCTGATTGCGGTCCAAGAGCCATATGGCCTCCTCGACATCGAGAACACGTCTGCGAAGCTTCCGTGCAAGGGGCCACAACCTCGTCATATATTGACTCCTGCATAAATAATGCAATAATGATGGGTGCGGTAAGAGTGGAGGGCACCCATCATGCGCATCGCCGTAAAGATAACTTGCCAGTAAATCGCATGCCGTCGCGTTCACTGGTCCATAGAACCCCCACCTATGGGAGGTGCTATGGCCCGACGCGGCTCGATCGACCTGCTGCGGCTCGTCGACCTGTTGCAGGAGCACATCACGCCTGCCCTCTGCCACGCCGCCTTTGGCCGCGTGCGGAAGACCGAGCGGCAGCGCGTGTGGACCTTGGACGCCCTCGTCCGGTTCTGGATCGCCGTCATCCTCCGGGCGCCCAAGGCGTTGCGCCAAGCCTTGGCCGAGGCGCGCGAGGAGCGCGAGCCCTTGTTCCCGCGCGTGCCGGCGACCCCCGAAGCGTTCTTCCAGCGCTGCCGAGATCTGCGCCCGGCGTTCTTCGCCGAGGTCTTCCGGCGGTTCACCGCACGCGTGGTGGCGGCCGTGCCGCCCCGCTATGCGGCCGAGCTCGGGCCGGTACACGAGCGCTTCGCCGCGATCGTGGTGATCGACGGGTCGCGACTCGCCGCCATCGCCCGCCGCTTGAAGCTGTTGTGGGACGAGCGCGCGGTGGTGCTGCCCGGCTGCCTGCTCGGCCTCTACGACCTGGGGCGGGGCCTGTGCCGCGCCGTGCACTTCTGTGCCGATGCCGCGGCCAGCGAGATGACGCGCGCCAAGGCCGCCCTGGCCGACCTGCCCCGCGACACCCTCGTCCTCGGCGACCGACTCTATGCCACCGCGGACTTCTTCGCG
>JACQOK010000389.1 GCA_016202565.1 Betaproteobacteria bacterium
CGGTGCCGGTGCGGGGCCTGATGGTGCTCTATCCCAACCGCTTCCACATCGTCACGCTCGAAGGCCTCGGCATCAACAAGGTTTCCGACCTCAAGGGACGGCGCGTTTCCACCGGCCCACCGCGCAGCGGGACCGAAGTGAAGGCGAACCGCGTGCTGGAGGCGGCGGGACTCAATCCGGACAAGGACATCACGCGCGAGCGGCTTACGGTGCAGGAGTCGGGCAACGCGCTCAAGGACCGCAAGATCGACGCTTTCTTCTGGTCCGGCGGCATACCCACCGCAGCGGTGACCGACCTCGCGGCCACTCCGGGCGTCAGGATCAAGTTCATCGAGCATGACGAGCTGGTCGAGGTGCTCAACAAGAAGTATGGGCCGCTCTACGTGAAGGACATCATTCCGGGGAAATCCTATCCGGGCCAGGACAAGGACGCGCGGGTGAGCACCATCTGGAACATCCTGGTGACCGGCGCCGACACACCGAATGAGGTCGCCTACAACATCGTGAAGACCATGTTCGAGAAGAAGGAGGACATGGTCCGGGTGCACAAGGAATCGCAGAATTTCGATCTCAAGCACCAGACCAACGCGGCGATCGTGATCCCGTTCCATCCGGGCGCGGTCAAGTACTTCCGTGAAAAAGGGCTGAACGTCAAGTAACTTCCGGATTTTTTCTGGCCTGTTCGAAATCCAGCGCGCGCCGCGCTGGATTTCTTTTTTCGGGGGTGGGCGGCGGCGGGGGGAGGCAGGCACAATGAGCAGCAAGGAAGACGAGCTGATCCGCGAAATCGCCGCGGAGCACCACATCGCGGTCGACGAAGCCGCGCTCAAGAAAGCCGAGGAGTACATCGAGGCGGAGGAGGGCGCAACCAACCGTCTCGGCGGTTTCCTTGGGCGCTTCGTGACGACGGTCGCGGTCATCATGTCGTTTTTCCATCTCTACGCGGCCTATGCGATCGTGCCGACACAGGAACTGCGCATGTTCCACGTCGGGTTCGTGCTGTTCCTGGTTTTCCTGCTGTTCCCGTTTTCCCGCCGCTACCGCCACCGCGTCATGTGGTGGGACTGGATCGGAGCGGTGCTCTCCCTCGTCGTGATCGGATACGGTCTCGCCGGCGGCGACGATTTCACCGACCGCAGCACCATCCCGAACACCCTGGACATGGTGTTCGGCGTGGTCCTGACGCTGCTGGTGCTGGAGGCGGCGCGCCGCGGCACCGGCTGGATCATGCCGTTCGTGTGCGTGTTGTTCGTGGCGTATGCGATGCTCGGCCCGCAGCTCGGCCAGCCGTGGACCCACCGCGGCTACGACATCTCACGCCTGGTCGGCCACATGTACATGACGCTGGAGGGAATCTTCGGCGTGCCGGTGGATGTCTCTTCCTCGCTCATCATCCTCTTCACGATCTACGGGGCGTTCCTGCAGTTTTCCGGCGCCGGCAAGTTCTTTATCGATTTCTCGTTTTCCGCGATGGGTGGCAAGTCCACCGGCGCCGGACGCACCATCGTGTTGTCCTCGTTCCTGCTCGGGGGGCCGTCCGGCAGCGGAGTGGCCACCACGGTGACGCTCGGCACCGTGGCCTATCCCATGATGGCCAAGGCGGGTTACGGCAAGGACGCGGCGGGAGGATTGCTCGCGGCGGGAGGCATCGGCGCGATCATCTCGCCGCCGGTGCTGGGCGCGGCCGCCTTCCTCATCGCGGAATTCCTCAAGATCTCGTACCTCGACGTGATCCTGATGGCGGCCATCCCAACCTGCCTTTATTACTTCGCGCTGTTTCTCATGGTCGAAATCGACGCGAGAAAATTCGGGATGAAGAATATTCCAGTCGACAAGACGGATACGCTCTGGAATCTGACGAAGAAGTTCGGGTTCCACTTCCTGTCGCTGGTGGCGATCATCTTCTTCATGCTGCTCGGCTTTTCGCCCGTCTCGGCGGTGTTCTGGGCGACCGTGGTGGCGTTCGTCACCAGCGCGCTGCATCCCGAGAGCGCGCTGATGAGCTGGAGGCAGATGGTCATTTTCTGCATCGTCGCGGTCGCCTCGTGCGTTATCTACTCGGCGGCCAAGGGCGGATTCCATCAGGACGCGCTGACCTGGGCGCTCCCGGCCGGGGCGCTCGCCCTCGTTATTGCCGCGTTCATCCGGCCCGGCCTGCGCGTCTGGCCCGAAAAGCTCGTGAAAGCGCTTGAAAACGGCTCGGTCGGCGTGCTGAACGTCGCCGCCACCTGCGCCGCGGCGGGGATCATCGTGGGCGTAGTGACGCTGACCGGCCTCGGGCTCAAATTCAGCTCGATCGTGCTCGGCTATGCCGATTCGCTGACCCAGGGAACGATGAGTCTGCTGTCGCTGGTCGGGGTGGCGGCCACCCAGGCTCTGACGCATGACGTCAAGCTCCTCTACACCGCGGTCTTCACCTCGCTCATCGTCTGGATCGTGGGGCTTGCCGTGCCGGTGACCGCCTCCTACATCATCTGTGCGGTGATCGCCGCGCCCGCCCTGATTACGCTCGGCGTGGCCGATTTCGCCGCTCACATGTTTATCTTCTACTATGCGGTGCTCTCCGAGGTGTCGCCGCCGACGGCGCTCTCGCCCTTCGCTGCCGCCGCGATCACGGGCGGCGATCCGTACAAGACCACGCTGCAGTCGTGGAAGTACACCATGCCCGCATTCCTGGTGCCGTTCATGTTCGTGCTCGACCCGGCGGGCTTGGGGCTGCTGCTGATGGGCTCGTTCAAGGGCCTCGCGGGCGCTTCGGTGGTGGATATCGCGGTGGTGTCCGTTACCGCGATGTTCGGTATTGGCGCGCTCGCCGGCGGCATGCAGGGCTGGGTGTTCAGGCGCACGAACAGCCTCGAACGCTGGCTGCTCATCATCGCGGGGCTCTTCCTGATTTACCCGCGCGCGGCGTTCGACTATATTGGGCTCGCGCTCCTTGCCGCGGTGATGGTGATGCAAAAACTGCGCAAAGGCGAAGTCCATGCTGCAACTGGCTAGTTATCACGCGAAGTTTCCCACGCCGTTCGCGGTGCTTGGAATCCGAACGTTGGGAAAGCTACTGACGGATATCGAATACCTTCCGCACGGGGCGGCGACGCTTGCGCCGCTCAACCGCCTGGCGGAAGAGGTCTGCCGCCAGATCGAATGCTATCTCGACGATCCGGAATTTCGTTTCGATCTGCCGTTCGAATTCAACGGCACGCGATTTCAGTGCAAGGTGTGGCGCGCGATCCGTGGCATTCCAAGCGGCAGCACCACGACGTATCTCGCGATCGCGCGCAGGCTGGCGACAGCGCCGCGCCCGGTAGGCGGCGCCTGCGGCGCGAATCGCATCCCGCTCGTGATTCCCTGTCACCGCGTAGTGAGCACCAACGGCCTCGGCGGATTCATGAATGCCAGACGCGGGTCTCCGCTCGAGATCAAGCGGTGGCTGCTGCAGCACGAAGGGTCGGAACCACCGATGAACGCCGACGAACGCAGATGAAAAATCAATGACAAGCCACCGAGGACACAGAGCTCACAGAGAAAACCCGCAAACAGCAACGACCGGTTCAGGCCCTTGAATTCTCCGTGTTCTCTGCGGCCATGGATTTTGGTAGATTTTATCGGCGCTTATCTGCGGTTGATTTCGGGTTTTGAGTGAAAAATTCCGGGCTCATCGACGAATTCTGCGACGCGTTGTGGCTGGAGGACGGCCTCGCCCGCAATACGCTCGAAAGCTACCGGCGCGATCTCGTCCAGTTCGGCGCGTGGCTTTTGGCCCGGCACGGAAGATCGCTCCTGGCCGCGAGCCATGCCGATCTGCTGAGTTTTCTCGCGCACCAGGTCCAGCGCCGCGCCAAGGCGACCACCACCAGCCGCGAACTGTCGAGCCTGAAGCGCTTCTATCGCTTCGCGTTGCGCCAGGGAAAGATTACCGCCGACCCGACGCTCAACATCGACTCGCCGAAGCTGCCGCGCGGGCTGCCCAAGAGTCTCACGGAGCAGGACGTCGAAAGCCTGCTCGCCGCACCCCGCGTGGACGAAGCGCTCGGCGTGCGCGACCGGGCGATGCTGGAAACGCTGTATGCGAGCGGGCTGCGGGTGTCCGAGCTGGTGACCCTCAAACTGTCACAGGTGAGTCAGGACATGGGTGTCGTGCGCGCGATCGGAAAGGGCTCCAAGGAGCGCCTCGTGCCGCTGGGAGAGGAGGCGCTCGCCTGGATCGGGCGCTATCTCAGGGAAGCGCGTCCGGCGTTGCTGGGTCCCCGGGCAAGCGAGGATCTGTTCGTGACCGCGCGCGGCGAAGGCATGACGCGTCAGGCGTTCTGGTACCTGATCAAGCGCTACGCCGCGCAGGCGGGACTCAATAAGCCGCTTTCACCCCACACGCTGCGTCACGCGTTCGCCACCCACCTCTTGAACCACGGCGCCGATCTGCGCGTGGTGCAACTGTTGCTGGGACATGCCGACATCTCGACCACGCAGATCTATACGCACGTTGCGCGCGAACGGTTGAAGCAGCTCCACGCGAAGCATCACCCCAGAGGGTGACTGAAGATTATCGTGAGAACGTCAGAGCGTAAGCGCGTGAGAGCGAAAGGGAATCCTTGCTCGACTTCCCATCTCCCGATCTCCCGCACTCACGACTTAGTACCGCGCTCGATGGAGACGCCGAGCCGCTTGACATTGCGCAGCGCTGCGATCTTGTTGACGCTTACCTTGACCCACGGTGCGCCGAATTCCGTAAGTATGAGCTGAGCGACGTGCTCGGACAGACGTTCGAGCAGCAGAAAATGGTGTTCGCGCAGCGTCTCCTCGATGCGCGCCACCACTCTGGAATAATCGATGGTCTCGCCGATCTTGTCGGTCCGCGGCCCCTCCTTCGCGGGAATGCCGATTTCAAGGTCGAATTGAACGGTTTGCGGAACCCTCCGTTCCCATTCGTAGATGCCGACGAGGATCTCGAGCCTGAAGTCGTTGATGAAGATGATGTCCATGAGAGAGGATTGAGGATTGAGGATCAAGGATCGAGGAGCAAGGATGCGCGATTCGAAGTCGAACGCTCTGCAGGATCGCGCGTCCGCAATGATCCATTTCGGATAGAATTGGCGCACATTTTATGTGAAATCCCATGAGCATCATAGTTTTTGCGCTGGTCTCTTATCTGATCGGATCGATCTCGTTCGCCGTCATCGTGAGCCGCGCCTTCGCCCTGCCGGATCCACGCACCTATGGTTCGGGCAATCCCGGGGCGACCAACGTGTTGCGCACCGGCCGCAAAGCCGCGGCAGCGCTCACCCTCGTTGGCGACGGCGCCAAAGGCTGGCTCGCCGTGTTCATCGCCCAGCGCTTAGGCGATCCCGCGACGGTCGAACTCGGGATGGCGCTCGCCGCGATCGCAGCCGTCGTCGGACACATGTATCCGCTGTTCTTCCGCTTTCAGGGCGGCAAGGGCGTGTCGACCGCGCTCGGCGTATTGATCGCGCTCAACATTTATCTCGCCGCCGGCGCCGCGGCCACGTGGATCGTAATGGCGGTGTTTTTCCGGATCTCTTCCCTGGCGGCACTGGTTTCTGCCCTGTTCGCGCCGTTCTTCACGCTGATTCTGTTCAATGCGTATCACCCCTACTTCTGGGGCGCAGTCGTGATCGCCCTGCTCCTGGTCTGGCGTCACCGCACCAATATCCGGAATCTGCTCGCCGGCACGGAAGGCCGTTTCGGCAGCGGCGCGAACGGCGCGTCGAAGGATTAGAACCTATCTCAACAATAGGCACGTGTGCGACGGTGGCGATGTGGGATGCAGTTCGAGGAGGGCGAGTGCAGCAATATCGCGAATATTGCAAGGGAGCCCGACGACGAAATGCGCCCAGAGC
>JACQOK010000382.1 GCA_016202565.1 Betaproteobacteria bacterium
GGCTTCGGCCTCGCGATACTTACCCTCTTTGATGAGCCGCTCCGCGCTTGCCACGATCGCACGGTGGCGCCGGTCGGCTTCGATCTGGGCAAGCCCCGCGCGGGCGCGCGCGTGCTCCGGGTCGTGCTGTTGCACCCGCCGGTAGAGCGCCTCGGCCAGCTCGAACTCCCCGGAGAGGCGCAGCGTCTCGGCCTGCCCCAGCCAGCGCGCCACCAGGAGATCGCGCGCGCGGAAATACTCGGTGCGATAGGCGGGGTTGTCGGGATGCGCCTTGGCGGCCGTCTGCAGCACCGCGAGCGCCTGCTCGCCACGGCCGGCGTCGAAGTGCTCGCGCGCCTCACTCAGCACCCGGTCGGTGGCGCACCCCCCAACCAGCACCAGCCCGACCAGCAGACCCAGCAGAAGCGTAACCAAAGAGAGATAGCGGTGCGGGATCATGCGTGTACGAGTACCGACCGAGCCTGACACGATTCCACAGGGTTTCTGCTATATGTCATGGAAGCCCGCACCTATTTTGATTCGATTCCGTCTTGCGACCGGAAATAAATGGTGAGGCGCAGTTGCGCCTCGAGCTGGGACTCGGAAGGCTTCTTGCGCTCGAAGCGCAGCGTATCCACCGAGGTAATCGGCATTTCCGCGAGCACAGCGCTCACGAAGTCGCGCACCTCGCGGTAGCTGCCGCGGACCGGCAGCGTGATGCGGTACGCGGTGAGTCCCGATCCGCGCGCTTCGAGGCGGTACTCGCCCTGCCGCAGCTCCAGCTTGGCGTTGTGCGCGAGGGAATACAGGCGCTCCACCTGATCAGAAAGTGTTTCCACCGGCGGAAAGAGATTCTGGAACTGCCTCAGCTTGTCAGCGCGAGCATCGGTGGAAACCGGCTGATAGGGTGATCGGGCTTTAAAGCGCTCGGCGGCGCTGCGCTGCGCTGCCAGCTCGCGCTCGGCCGGTGCCATGACGGTAAAGTAGAAGAAAGCGCAGGACACCAGCACGCCGAGGCCCAGCACGCCGGCGGCGCCGAGTGCGTCCAGCAAAGCGTGCACGCGTCTCATGGCGTTGCCTTGAATCGCGCCTGAACCGAGAACTGGATCGGCCGCTGCGGGTCTTCGGTCTGCACTTGGTGACTGAGCAGGTGTACCTCGGAGAGCGTCTTCGCCGCCGCCAGCCGACGCAGATACTCGAGCATCGTCTCGTTGGTTCGCGCCTCCGCGGTGATCTTCAGAAGGCGCTGCTGCGCTTCGGGCTGCAGCTGGAGGATCGCCACCTCCTTGATGGCCGCTTCCTCCAGCGTCTGAATCAGCAGCGCCCACGGCAGTGCGAGCTGTCGCACGACCGCTTCCGCATTTTTCACCTGTTCGTCCAGGCGTCCCTTGGGAATCGGCTGCGGCGCCCGGCGCTCGGTGCTCAGCAGATCCTTCGCGGTTTCCACTCGCTTGAGTTCGAGTTGCATGGCCTGGTAGCGCACGACGAGGTCGCCCGCGATTGCCAGTGCCACCGCAAGCAGCGCGTAACCGAGCCATCGCGGCCGGCGCGGGGTTACGATGTAATCGATTTGAAGCCGAGGCAGTCTCATATCGCGGTGAGCGCGGCGGCGTAACCCCAGTCTTTGGGCAGCGCGAGGCCGGCCGGCCAAAAGGTGTTATTCACGAGTAGCTTCCAGCCGCCGTCGTGCGGCAGCGCCGTGCCGGCCGGCCGGGGCGTGTGTACCAGCACGGTTTCGGGAACCTGTTCGAGGTTCACCCGCCACCGCTCGCGGTCCATCAGGTTGGCCCATTCGTCCGGATGATCGTACGACCCCTTGACGTTTTGGACCGTGACCCAATGCCGCCCCGCGATCAACGCGAGGCAGGCGCGCTCCGCCTCAAGGAGCAATAGCCACGCGCCGCTCACCGGGAACTGCCGGCGCCAGCAGTTGAATGCCGACATGAGATAGGGCTGAACCGAGACGAGCCGCGGCCGCGCTTCCCTCGGAAAGCACGCCCGCAGCGCGGGCAGAAGGCCGGCATCGATGGCACAGGCGAGCTGCGGCGCCCTCGCGCGGGCGTCGCTCAGGCGCACGTCCCAGTTGCGGCAGCGCTCGCCGTGCACTTTGGAAAAGTGGAACCGCACAAGTGCCTGCGCTTCATCGACGCCACTGACGCCGTCGCTCGCCGGCACGACGACATAACGCATGAAATGATTGGACAGCACGATCGTGACGTTGACCGATTCGTTGCGCCACGCTTCAACTTCGGCGCGCAGCGCAGCGACCGCGCCTTGCCAGGGTTCCGCGCCGTATGCCGGGTCGATCCCGATCATGCGCTTCGCCTGGACGCGGCGTTTGAGCCCGCCGGCCAGTCTCAGCCACGAAATTTCGGCCGGCGCGAGCGAAACCAGCACGCGCTCACGCCACAAACGTAACACGGTTGATCTCCTGGAGAGTAGTTTCGCCCTTGCGCACCGCTGCGATCGCCGCTTCCCGCAGAAAGCGCGTGCCGGCCGTGTGCGTGGCGTCCTTGATGAGACGGGTGGCGGCGCGGGCCGCAATGAGTTCCCGGATCTCGTCGTTGAGGATCATGAGCTCGGCGATCGCTTTGCGCCCTTTGAAGCCCGAGCCGCGGCACTCGCGGCAGCCGCGTCCGATGAGGAAACGGAACGATCGTGTCTCTTCGAGGCTAAGGCCGGACTCCCGAAGCAGCGCCTCCTCGGGCCGGTGCTCTTCTGCGCAGTGCGGGCAGATCACGCGCACGAGCCGCTGCGCGAGGATCGCGTTGAGCGCAGAGACGAAGCTGTAAAGATCCACGTTCATGTGCATGAAGCGTCCGATCACGTCGAACACGTTGTTCGCGTGCACGGTGGTAAAGACGAGGTGCCCGGTGAGCGCCGATTGCACCGCGATGTTCGCGGTTTCCGGATCGCGGATTTCGCCCACCATGATCTTGTCCGGGTCGTGGCGCAGGATCGAACGCAATCCCCGCGCGAAGGTGAGGCCTTTCTTCTCGTTGACCGGGATCTGGAGCACGCCCGACAGCTGATACTCGACCGGGTCCTCGATGGTGACAATCTTGTCCTGGCCGGTGTTGATCTCGGTGATGGCGGCGTAGAGGGTGGTGGTCTTGCCGCTGCCGGTCGGGCCGGTGACGAGCAGCATGCCGTAGGGCTCGCGCGACAGGCGCCGCAGCGCCTTGATGTCTTCGGCTTCGAAACCGAGGCTGTCGAGCGAGAGTTGCTGCTGCGTACTCTCGTAGAGCGACTGCTTGTCGAGCACCCGCAGCACCGCGTCCTCCCCGTAGATGTTCGGCATGATGGAAACGCGGAAGTCGACCGCGCGCCCCTGGTGCAGCGCCTTGAAGCGCCCGTCCTGCGGCACGCGCCGCTCGGTGATGTCGAGTTCGGCGAGCACCTTCACGCGCGCGATCGCCTGTTCGGCTTGCTGTACGTCCTGGATCGACTTGATCTGCGACAGAATACCGTCGATGCGAAACTTGATGACAAGGCCCGTTGCCACCGTTTCGAGATGGATGTCGCTGGCGGCGATCTTGAGCGCATCGCGCAGCGTCGAGCGCACCAGCCGCACGACCTCGCTCGTCTCGTCGCTGATCGCTTTCAAGGACAGGTCCTCGATGCGCTGACGGTCCTCGGTCGTCTGCGCGGACTCCGCCTGCACCGTGTCGAGCGCGCGCAGCATCTCCTCATGGCTGGCCAGGAACGCGACGAGGTCGCCGCGATGGGCGAGCGCCCAGGAATACGGCTGCCGGATGCGTTCGTCCGCCCAGGACTGGAGGTCGGCGCGGAATGGGTCATCGATGACCAGTACGGGGTTCGGTTCGCCATTCCGCACCAGTACACAGCCGTGCTCCGGGCATTCGCTGAAGGGCAGAATGTCGAAGGCCGGCGTAGCATTCCGCAGCGCTTCCATCCGGAGCACAGGCAGCTTGAGCGTCGCGCCCAGCCGTGCGATGAACTCGTCGGGGCTCAACGCGAGTTGCTCTTCGAGGGTGTCCACGAGGCGGCGGCCGGCGGCTACCGTGCTGCGCGCCGCGGCGATGTGCTCCGGGGCGATCGGTTCTATGCTGGCGGCAGGGGTTTCGCTCATCGCAGGCTCCCTGCCAGTTCGAAGATCGGCATGTACATGAGGATCACGATGAGGCCGATCACGATGCCGATGACACCCA
>JACQOK010000375.1 GCA_016202565.1 Betaproteobacteria bacterium
CAAAGCCGAGCCAGGGCGCATCGTGCACCGCGAAGCGCCGCGGCACGCCTTGCCAGCCGCTGGCGAGGAACACAAAACAGAAGACCGCGCCCGCGACTCCGTAGACCCAGAAGGCCGCGCGGTCGAGCCCCGTCTCGGACCATTGCTCCCGCGTGCACGCGTAGAGCATCGTCCCAAGCAGCATCGGCACCAGGCCGAGCAGCAGGTAGAAGTGGAAGTGCCCGGGTACCCACTGCGTGTTGTGCATGACGAGATTCACCCGGATCATGCCGTCGACGATTGCGGGGAGAACGCCCGCCGCCCAGCCGAACAACGAGAAGATCATCAGGCGCAGCGGCAGATCCCATTTCAGGCCCGAGCGGTGGATATTGACCAGTGCGCCATAAGCGGTCACGAGCAGGACCGGGATTCCGCTCAAGTACGACAGGACCTGGCCGGTCACGACCATCCACTTGGGCATCACGTAGTCCATCAGCAGGTGGTGCGGATACACCGCCATCACGATCAGCGTTACCGCGGCCCAGGAGGCGAGGAATGGCCGGCTGATCGTCCATGGCCGCCCGGTATAGCGCGGCACGATCTCGTAGACGCCGATTACCGCCATGTAGATCGTGGCGTTGATGAAGACGTGGCCGAAGAAGAAGATCAGGTTCTTCATGAGCAGCGCATCGAACACGAGGCCCGGCAGATAGAGATTCACGAGGCTCATCGTCAGCACCACGGCGCCGACGAGGATGCCGAGCACGTTGATGATGACCACCATGGTGCTCGCCACCACCGTCGGTGGGAGCGAAGTGTCCAGCTTGGCCGAGCTGAACAACTGGTCCAGGCCAAGCGCTTTCCCGAGGCTGCCGTAGCGGCGCAGGATCGCCAGTGCGCAGTCGAGATAAAACAGCAGGAAGCCGACGCCGATGAACACCAGTCCGCCGACGAAGGCGGCGGCAGCATGCGCGCCCCAGACCCCCATGCTCTTGGCCGGCAGGGGATAGAGGAAAGTCCACCCGCCGGCGAAGCGGCCGATGCCGATCGCCGCGAGGATCATCACCACGCCAACGAGCGAAAGTGCGAGCATGGCGAGAAACACGCCGGTCGAGAGCGCCACGTAGCGGCGCAGGAAGTACCACATGACCGCGGCGCCGGCGAGGCCCGAGACACCGACCATTCCCGCGCCGTGCAGGGTCATGAGCTCGTAGCCGAAGTTCGCCGGGATCGGCAGCCAGGCCGCCTGGACGGCGCGGAAGACCGCACCGGCGATCATCATGAGCAGGAACACCGCGATCCCGATCGCGACATAGAGCTGGAACGCGAGCTTGGCGGAGGGGGTATCGAGAGATTGCATGGTGGTGATATTCACGGGCAGGGTGGTGGCGTTCATGCGTCCTCCATCAGGATCCGGCGCGTACTTTGATCACGGCGCGCATGCCGTGGTGCGCAACGCCGCAGTATTCGAGACACAGCACTTCGTAGTCTCCGGGTTCGGTGAATCGTACTTGCAACCGGTTGATGTACCCGGGCATCGCCTGCGTTTGCGCCACCATGCGGGTCTTGTCCTTGTAGATCGCGAACCCGTGGTTCACGTCGGTAGCCGTGACCTGAAACTCCACCAGCTGGCCGGCCTGGACCGTGTCGCGGTCCATTTCCCAGCGCCATTGGTGGCCTGCCGCGCGGATCACCACGTCGGGCTTGCTCACGACCGCGGCGTGGCCGGCGATCGGCCATTCCCACAGCGTGCCGAATGACAGGGCGATGCCGGCAACGATCGCGAGCCAGAACAGGCGGTCGCGCCAGCGGAAGGCCGAGCGGGCGATGGCGCCGGAGTCGCCGGCCGGTCGGCTCGCGCTGGCGACGACCCATAGAAATACGGCGGCAACGACCGCCATCAAAACGAGACTCAACGTCCACGCCAGGTTTTGCATAGGTTTCTCTCCCTCGATAGGGGCCGGATCGCCGCTATTTGACGATGGCCATCATGTAGTCCACCGCCGCCCTGACTTGGTCGTCGGTGAGTTTGTCATTGCCGCCGCGTGGCGGCATTTGCGTGCCCTTCGCGCCGGTCAGCCCGCCGAGCGCGCTCTGGTAGAGCGTCTCTTTGCCTTTCGCGAGCCGCGGCGCCCATGACGCCTTGTTGGTGACGAGCGGGGCGCCCGCAACGTCGTTGGCGTGACAAGCCTCGCACGTGGCGAGCCAGATCGCGCGCCCCTGTTTCAGCCGCGCGTCCGAGAACTCCGGAAACTTCTGCGCGCCTGCCGGCGCCGCCGCGAGCGATGCGAATATCACTGCCGCGGCGAGCGCACCGGCGAGGAACGCCGTGCGAAGACTTCGGTCGATCGGACGGTTCACGGCGCGCCTATTTCATCGGGATGCGGAGCACCACTCCGCCCATCGCCTGTCCGATCTTGAAGTCGGTTCTCGGGCTGTCCTTGTGCTCGTTGTGGCAGGTGACGCACGCGGGCGCGACCGCCTTGTCGGCGTAAATGGCGGTGAAGTACTTGGTCTTGCCCAGCGTCTCTTCCCCGTAGAACGGCTTCGCGGGATCCTTCGCGACGGCTTCCAGGCCTTTTTTCTCCAGCGCCGTCTTGGGCAGGTTCTGCTTGTTGACCGGCCACAGGGACTGCAGCGAGTAGCTGAAGCCCATCTTCTTCTCGGCGACCATCTCCGCGCCGAAGCGGAACATCTGCGCGGGCAGCGGCAGCGCCTTGTCGTCCTTGAAGTGCTCGCTCGCCTTGATCACC
>JACQOK010000400.1 GCA_016202565.1 Betaproteobacteria bacterium
GACCCGCACTTGAAGGACATCGGCTTCTTCGAGCTGAAGGACCATCCCACGGAGGGCAGGACGCGCAGCATGCGGCTGCCGAACAAATGGTCGTGCGGCACGCGCCGCGAATGGAATCCCGCGCCTAAGCTCGGCCAGCACAGCGTCGAGATCCTGCGCGAAGTCGGCTATGCCGAGACCGAGATCGACGCGATGATCCGAAACGGCACTACGGTCGATGGCCGGATTAAAAAACAGCGATGAGTGCAGAGCGATGAGCGAACAGCGGGAGCGCACGGCCTGAATGGTCGGCGAACGAAAGCAAGCGCGCCACGGCACTCGGCATTGAGGCATAATTAGCGGCCTTCAGGCAGTTCTAACCACGATACGGGAGATCACTATGCGGTTCAATTGGCGCCACGCGCCGATTATGGTTGCAGCCCTGGTTCTGGCGCTCCTCAATCTCGTCGCGCCGAGCGTGGCCTACGCCCAGGCCGCAGCGTCGAAGGAATACGCGCCGGTAGTCGGACAGGAAGGCAAGGACGTCATCTGGGTGCCGACGCCGCAGGCGCTGGTCGAGCGCATGCTGCAGATGGCGAAGACCACCTCCAATGATTACATAATCGATCTGGGTTCCGGCGACGGCCGCACCGTCATCACGGCGGTCAAGAAATACGGCGTGCGGGCGCTTGGCATCGAATACAACCCCGACATGGTCGAGCTTTCCAGACGCAACGCGGAAAAGGAGGGCGTGGCAGACCGCGCGCAATTCGTCCACGGCGACATCTTCCAGACCGACTTCAGCAAGGCTACCGTGCTCACGCTCTACCTGCTGCCCAACCTCAACCTGAAGCTTCGTCCCACCATCCTCAACATGAAGCCGGGAACGCGCGTGGTTTCGCACGCGTTCAGCATGGACGACTGGCCGCCCGACGAGATCCAGACCGTGGAAGGCCGCACCGCTTACCTGTGGATCGTGCCGGCCAAGGTCGACGGTACCTGGCGCTGGGGCAGTTCGCAACACTACGAACTCGTGCTCCAGCAGCACTTCCAGGAAGTCGAAGGGCTGGTCAAGGCCAACAACAAGATGGCGCAGTTCCGCAACGCCCGCCTGCAAGGGGACCGGATTTCATTCTCGGTGATCGAATTCTCCGTCGGCGGCAACGTGCGGCGCGATTTCGTGGGCCGCGTCAACGGTAACGTCATGGAAGGCGTGGTGAAGCGCTCCGACGCCGCCGGTGAAGAGAAGTGGACCGCCACGCGCATGGCCAAGTGACGGATCCGGCAGGTATATCGCAAGCTGATAGTCATCTTTAACGGAAGCATTTCGGAGAGCTATTAATGCCACAGCAAAATGCCGTGATCATCGGCGGCGGCATCATGGGCGGCGACATCGCCATCGTCTTCGCCGCCGCCGGCTGGAACGTCCACGTCATGAGTCCCTCGCAGAAGACGCGCGACGCACTCCCGGCGCGCATCGAGGCGGGGCTCAGGAAGCTCGGCGCGCCCGCGCCCAACGCGGCCAACGTCAAGACCTGCGCCAGGATCGAGGACATTGCCTGGAAATCAGTCGATTTCGTGGTCGAGGCGGCGACCGAGGACCTGCCGCTCAAGCAGAAAATCTTCGGCGCGGTGGAGGCGCTCGCCCGCCCCGACATCCCGCTTGCGAGCAACACGTCGAACTTCCCGATCAGCGAGATCGGCAAGGCGGTGAAAACGCGCTCGCGCGTGGCCGGCCTGCACTTTTTCATGCCGGCGCATCTCGTGCCGCTGGTCGAGGTGGTCAGCTCGGAATCCACCGATCCGAAGGTGGCCCAGGGCATGGTCGAACTGATGAAGCGGCTCGGCAAGGCGCCGATCTGGGTGAAGAAGGACATTCCGGGCTTCGTCGGCAACAGAATTCAGCACGCGATGATGCGGGAGGCGCTCTACCTCATTGCAGACGGGGTGGTATCGGCGGAGGACGTGGACACAGCGGTACGCTACGGCTTCGGCTTTCGCTTCATTGCATGCGGCCCGATCCTGCAAAAGGAAATGTCGGGCTGGGACACCAATTTCTTCGTCGCGAGCGCGCTCTACCCGCACCTGCACGCCGAGAAGGGGCCGCCCGCATTGCTCAAGGACATGGTCGACAAAGGGCAGCTGGGCATGAAGACGAGGCGCGGCTTCTGGCAATGGACCGACGACGCCGTCGCGCGGGAAAAAAACAGGATCGAAAAGGCGCTGCAGGCGGGGATGGAAATCCTCAAAACCGACATGGCGCAGAAAAAATAGGTGGGCGGCGGCGCGCTCGCGAAGTGGATGCCGACAAGATTGGCGTTGGCGATTTTTTCGAGATAGTAGGCGTTGCGCCCGCTCGAGCAGCTGCCGTAATGAGTAGCCCGGAAGAAGCGAAGCGGATTCCGGGAACATAGTTCTCTTTTGGGGGCCTTCGTTCCCGCTTCTTTTGGGGGGCCTTCGTTCCCGCTTTTTTGGGGGGGCCTTCGTTCCCGCTTCTCCTTGTCCCGGATTTCGTTTCACTCCATCCGGGCTACATTCACTCATTCATGCAAGTAGGTCCCTCACTCGGCCTTGATGCCTGCTTCCTGGATCAGCTTGCCCCATTTTTTCAGCTCGGCGCGGATGGTGTCGCCGAATTCCTGTGGCGAAATGCCGGCCGGCTCGAGACCAAATGATTCGATGCGCGCGACAGTGTCCGGCATCTTGAGGACTTCGGCGGTGTCCCGATACAGCCGGTCGATGATCGGCTTCGGCGTTTTTCCGGGCGCCATCAGCGCATACCAGCCGTCGACCTGAAAACCGGCGAGCCCGGTCTCGGCAATGGTTGGCACGTCGGGCAGCGCCGGCGTGCGTTTTGCGGTGGTGAGGCCGAGCGCCTTGAGCCGGCCCGACTTGATATGCGGCATCGCCGCCCCGGTGGAGGTGAACAGGAGCTGCACCTGTCCGCCCACCACGGCCGCGGTCGCAGCCCCCGCGCCCTTGTACGGAATGTGAACCATGTCCACGCCGGTCATGCGTTTGAACATCTCGATCGACAGATGGCTCGCCGCGCCCACGCCCGAGGTGGCGTAGTTGAGCTTGCCCGGCTGCGCCTTCGCCAGCGCGATCAATTCCTTGACGGATCCCGCTTTCACCGAAGGATGCACGACGAGCACGTTGGGGCCATAGGCCAGTATGGTGATCGGCGCAAAATCCTCCGGCGTGCGGTATGGCAGCTTCTTGTAGAGGAAGGGATTCGCCGTGAAGCCTTGCGCGATGACCAGGATGTTGTAGCCATCAGGGTTGGCGTTGGCGACCATCTCCGTTCCGATGACACCGCCCGCACCGGCACGGTTGTCGACCACCACCGGCTGCGCCCATTTCTCGGTCAGTTTCGGGCCCACCAGCCGCGCGAGCACGTCGAGCGCTCCCCCGGGGGAGGATGCAACCAAGAAGCGCACGGGCCGCGCCGGAAATTCGGCCGCGACCGCCTCCGCTGCGGCCAGTGCAAGCAGCCCCGCACACGCCAGTGCGAATGCGACGCTGGAATAACGCGCCGAATGCGTCATGGTGATTCCTCCTCGATATTAAGTTTTGCGCAAATGGGTGCGCGTCGCCATGGTTGCGCGACGCGGGTCGAAACTGATTGTATAGCACAAGCTTACAGCGGCCAGAAGCGCCTGTTCGCATGGTGGATATCGAGCACCTTGGCATTGTGGAAACAGGCGTTTGAGGATGCCGCGGCGCGGCGCGACAAAGTTCCTTTTTCCCCACGGCTGTCCGACTTTGCGTTACTCTATGCTCCGCAATCCTCGCTCGGTGTGGCACGTCGGTTCAGGGATAAGAAGGATGCGAAATGAACAGCGCATTTCTCAAGAATAACCGGCTGATCGCTCGTCCCGTTGACAGGTTCCGGCATTGGTTGGATGCCAGCCTGTCACACCGCATTACCACGCTCACGCTCGCGTTGACGCTCACGACAGGCGTTGTGATCGGGGCGGGCGCGCTTTTCGCCAGTCACAAGTTGATGGAAGAGGCGATCTTGCGGGAGCTCTCCTACGAGGCGGCGCTTGCGGCGCGCCAGATGGAGGCCACGGTCAACGTCCTTTACCGGGACGTTTCACGCATGTCATCGAATGGAATACTGGTTCGCGCCCTGACGCAGCCGGCCGAGCGCGATGCCTACCTGTCCGCCTTCTTCAGCGGTTACTCCGGCCCGGCCGGACTGGCGGCCGCAGTCAGCCTGCACGATGTGACGGGGCGTCCTGTTGCCGGAACCGGAAGCGCGGCGCTCCTATCTTATGAAGGCGCTTCCTGGCTCGGGCGCGTCGTCAATCTCGGCTTCACGTACACCGAAATCAGAAGTGAGGGGGGCGAGCGTTTTCTGATCATCGCCAGACCGGTAACCGCCCCTTCCCCGGGAAACAACGCGGGGATACTGGTGTTGCGGGCGTCGGTCGATGACATTTTCCAAAAGGCCATGTCGGCCTTTTTCGACGACCTGAACAAGCGCCTGGTCACAGACCGCGGCGAGACGCTGGCGGAAGTGCGCTGGAAAACATTGAGCAATCCGGTGCGGTCCACCCACCCTGTTCCGCTCGATGTGGGGGCCTTCCCCGGCGCGTTGCGGCTGGAGGTGGCCGGGGAACGGGACGACGTTCTGGCACCCCTCAAATGGCTCACAGCGGTCTACGCCGTGGCAGCCGGCATCCTCCTGCTGGTCGTCCTGCGGTTGTCCAGAATGCTTGGCCAGCGGCTGTCTTCGGGTCTCGCGCGCCTGAGCAGCGCCGCTTCCTCGATCGCCAGCGGGCCGGCGCCGCTGCCGCAGTTGCCGGTCAGGGGCCAGGATGAGGTCGCGCGGGTGACCACCGCGTTCAACGCGGTCACGGCAAGCGTGAATGACCTGCAGCAGGAACTCGAGAGCCGGGTCGTCAAGCGGACCGTGACGCTGCAGGACATGAACACTGCCTTGGTGAAGGAGATACTCAGTCACAAGAAAACGGGCGAACAGCTCCATGTCGCGGCCAATGCGATCGAGAATGCCGCCGAGGGGGTGATGATCTGTGACGCCGAGGAAAGGATCATCTCCGTCAACAAGGCTTTTTCGCGGATCACGGGATACAGCGCCGAGGAGATTCTGGGGGCGACGCCGGACGTGCTCGTTACCGATGACGAGTCGCGCGCCGCGCGCGCCGAGATCTCGAGGACCGTTCTCGACGAGGGGCATTGGAGAGGCGAGTTATGGAGCCGCAGAAAGAACGGCGAACGCTACCTGGAGCAATGCAGCATCAGCGCGGTGAAGGACGATGAGGGCCGCACCGTCAACTTCATTATCCTTTTCTCCGATGTCACGAAACAGAAGGAAGACGAACTGCGTCTCCAGTTCCTCGCCAACCACGATCCCCTGACCGGCCTTGCCAACAGAACGTTGTTCCAGCAACGCTGCGAAGAAACGCTGCTGCGTGCCGAGCGGAAGAATGCGAAGGCCGCCGTCATATTCATCGACCTGGATCACTTCAAGACCGTTAACGATTCGCTCGGCCATGCCTATGGGGACGACCTCCTGAAGCAGGCCGCGAGCCGGCTGCTGGAGTGCGTGAGAAAGACGGACGCGGTAGGCCGGCTCGGGGGCGACGAGTTTACCGTTCTATTGAACGAAGTCAGCGATTCGGGCGACGTCGCGCTGATCGCCAAGAAGATTCTCGATCGCCTCACCGTGTCGTTCACGATTGCCGGTCACGAGATCTTCGTATCCGCGAGCCTCGGCATCAGCTGGTACCCCGATGACGGACAGAATGCCGCCACGCTGATTCAGAACGCCGATGCCGCAATGTTCGCGGCAAAGGAGCAAGGACGGAACAATTACCAGTTCTTCTCCGCGGAAATGAACGCCCAGGCGCTCGAAATCCTGATGATGGCGAGCAGCCTGCGGCTTGCCATCGAACGCGAGGAGCTGGTGCTGGAATACCAGCCGCGGATCGATCTGCGTTTCGGGAAGGTCATGGGGGTCGAAGCGCTCGTCCGCTGGAACCATCCGAACCTGGGGCGGATCATGCCGGGGCAGTTCATCGGCATCGCGGAGAAAACCGGTTTGATCGATCCGTTAGGAAACTGGGTCTTGAAGAACGCGTGCGAGCAGATGATGGAGTGGCGGCGATCGGGGCTCGCGCCCCAGCGCGTGGCGGTCAACCTGTCGGCGCGACAGTTCCTGCAGCCGGACCTCACCGAACGCATCGCCGCGGTTCTGGAGCAGACCGGGCTGGAGGCCGAGGCGCTCGAACTCGAGGTCACGGAAAGCATGGTCATGCACGATCCGCAACGCGCCGCGGTGATCCTCGAGCGCCTGAAGGAAATGGGGGTTGCGATTGCGATCGACGATTTCGGCACCGGCTATTCTTCGTTGAGCTACCTCAAGCGCTTTCCGATCGACTACATCAAGATCGACCAGTCCTTCGTGCGCGGCATCCCGCTTGACGCCGAGGACGTGGGCATCACCAACGCCATCATCGCGATGGCCAAGACCCTGGACGTGAAACTCATCGCGGAGGGGGTGGACAACGCCGATCAGCTCGCTTTTCTCAAGGAAGAAGGCTGCAACGAGGGGCAGGGCTACCTCATCAGCAGTCCCATGCCGGCGGAGGGCCTGCGAAGGTTCCTGCGAACGTTTGCCGATTCGGGCCCGGCTTTCCTGGCGAACGGCAGGCACCCCGTCATGGCGGCGCGCCAGGCGGTGTAAACGGCAACGCATCTCCGTTCAAAGCAACTCCACTAGGTGGGTTTACCGCACGACTGGTTGTGTGCCGGCAAGAGGAGGTAAAAGCGTGACGAACCCGTATCGGCGGCTCCTGACTTCAATTGCCCTTGGCTGCCTCACAAGCGTTTTCATGTACGCCGCATGGGCGCAAGACTATCCGACCAAGCCGGTCCGCGTGCTGATTGCCACTTCCGCCGGCAGCAATCCGGATACCATTATGCGGGTGGTCGGCAGCGGACTCACCGGAGTGTGGGGCCAGCAGGTCATCATTGACAACCGGGCCGGCGCCGGCGGCAATATCGGGGCCGAACTGGCCGCGCGCGCACCCGCGGATGGCTACAACATATTCATGGCCCACACCAACCACACCATCAACGCGACGCTATACCGGAAACTCACTTACGATCTCGTCAACGACTTCTCCCCGGTGAGCCTGCTGGCGTTGTCGCCATTCGTGGCAACAGTTCATCCGTCATTGCCCGTCAAGTCGTTGCGGGAGCTCGTGAACCTCGCGAAGGCCCGGCCCGGGGATCTCACTTACGCTTCGGCCGGCACGGGCAGCGGAACGTTTTTCTCCGCGGAGTATTTCAATGGCATGGCCAGGGTGAAGATGCTGCACGTTGCGTACAAGGGTGGAGGGCCCGCCCTTGCCGCCGTGGTTTCCGGAGAAACTTCGGTCTACTTCACGCCCATCGCGACGGGCATGCCGCACATCCGCAGCGGCAAGCTGCGACCGCTGGGCGTCAGCGCGCCGAAGCGGGTGGCCGAATTGCCGGCCATTCCCACCATCGCAGAGATGTTCCCCGGCTACGAGATGTTATCGTGGGCCGGGCTGATGGTGCCGGCCAAAACGCCGCAGGCTATCGTCGATACCATCCATAAGGCAGCGGTTTCCGCACTGAACATGCCTGAAGTCAGCAAGCGTCTGAACGAACTCGGCTACATCGTGGTCGGCAGCCGGCCCGAAGAGCTGGCAGCCTACATCAAAACCGAAACCGACAAGTACGCGAAGCTCATCCGCCAGATCGGCTTGCCGCCTCAATGACGCGACGTCGATGGGTCAAGCGGTCAATCGGAAAGTGCCCGCCGGAATGGAGCGCGTTGAGCGCCATGCCGGAGAATGGTGGGACGTGTAGGGATCGAACCTACGACCTACTGATTAAGAGTCAGCTGCTCTACCAACTGAGCTAACGTCCCGGCCTCCCGACATTTTATAGGACGTTACGAAAGGGCCATAGCCTGTAAGTCAGTGAAAGAATTGGTGGCCAGGGACGGAATTGAACCGCCGACACAAGGATTTTCAGTCCTCTGCTCTACCAACTGAGCTACCTGGCCCCGTTACTACTGAACCACCTGAGACAAGGATTTTGGCTCCGGCCGGACATTCGTCCTTAAC
>JACQOK010000401.1 GCA_016202565.1 Betaproteobacteria bacterium
AAGCGCCCGCCTTCTTCATTGCTCCAGGCGACGAGCTCCACCGGGTGGCGGGTTTTTACGCCCGCCTGCTCGATCGCTTCGAGCGCTTCGAGGCCGGCGAGCACGCCGTAGATGCCGTCGAAACGCCCGCCGCGCGGCTGGCTGTCCATGTGGCTGCCGGTCATCACCGGCGCCGCGTGCGGATCGGTTCCGGTGCGGCGGATGAAAAGATTGCCGATCGCGTCCATCGCCACGGTGAAGTTGCGCGCCTGGGCCCAGGAGATCAGCAGCTTCCGGGCCGCGATATCTTCCTTCGAAAACGCCGCGCGGTTGACGCCGCTGCCGGGAATGGCCCCGATCTGCGCCATCTCCATGTGGCGTTGCCACAGCCGGTGCTGATCGACGCGGTGGACGGCGTCAAGGAAGTCTTCGCGCATAGAAACCGATGAATGGTGAATAGTGAATAGATCCGTAGCCCGGAAGGAGCGCAGCGGATTCCGGTAACGTGTTTTTTTTGGGGGCCTTCGTTCCCGTTTTTCCCTGGGGGCCTTCGTTCCCGCTTCTCCCGGCCCCGGATTTCATTTTATTCCATCCGGGCTACACTCTGACCGCTTACTGCTTACTCGATCTTGATACCCGCAGTGCGCGCGACCTTGCCCCACTTGGCGATGTCCGACTTTATGATCGCCGCGAACTCACCGGGCGTGCTCGGATGAAGCACCGCACCGCGGGCGAGCATCATCTTTTGGATCTCCGGGTTCGAGAGAATCTTCACGATTTCGGTGTTGAGTTTGGCGACAACATCGCGCGGCGCGCCCGCGGGCGCCATCACCCCGAACCAGTTGTCGGCCTCGAATCCCTTGAGCGACTCCCCGATCGTGGGCAACTCCGGAATGGCGGGCGAGCGTTTGGAACCCGCCACGGCAATGCCGCGCAATTTGCCCGCCTGCACGTGCGGAAGCGCCGGCGGAACGCTGTCAAAGAACACCTGGATGTGGCCTGCGATGAGATCGGTCAGCCCCGGCGCGCTGCCCTTGTACGGCACCAGGTTCACCTGCACACCGGCAAGCGTCTTGAACAGTTCGGTTTCCAGGTGCGAGAGCGTGCCGTTGCCCTGCAGCCCCCAGTTCAGTTTACCGGGCTGCGATTTCGCGAGCGCCACCAGCTCCTTCACCGCTTTTACCGGCAGCGATGGATGCGTGAGCAGAATGTGAGAGATGTTCGCCGCGAGCGTCACCGGCGCAAGATCCTTCTCGAGGTTGTACGGCAATTTCGAATAGAGCGATACGCTCGAGGCGTGCGTGGTCGCGGCGGCCAGCAGCAGCGTATGACCGTCGGGCGCCGCCTTGGCGACAAGATCGGCGCCGATGTTGCCGCCCGCACCCGGACGGTTATCGACCACGATCTGCTGGCTCCAGACCCGGGTGAGTTCCTGTCCGATCGACCGGGCCAGAATATCCGCCGCGCCTGCGGCCGGGAACGGCACGATGATGCGAATCGGCTTTGCCGGGTAGGCCTGTCCCTTCGACGAGCTCAGGGCAGGCTCTGAGCTTGTCGAAGTGGTTTGTGCGAGCGCGTTGCCTGCGCCCAGGGCGAGTCCGAGCGCGACGACCCATGCGAGCCTGCCAGAAGCTATCGCAAAAATTCTGTTGATGCGTTCACCCCCTTCGACAGGGCTCGGGACAGGCCTCGACTTCGTGTCCGTTCGTCTCGAGCATACTTCGAGCTTGTCGAGAAGGAAGTCGAGAGACGAATGGAGACTACGCTCGGGGCGAACGGTATTCTTGAGATAACTTCTACTCATTGATGCCTCCCTCTGCGGTAATCTGGAACAGGGCGAAAGAGCAGTCGCTACCATATCTCAATGCGCAAACCCGTGCCAGACGCCGCCCGAAGAACGTGCGCGTGCCCGGCAACGGCGCGCAGTCGTTGCCCGGAAAAAAGGGGAACAGTTACACTGATTCACTGACTCGATCCGGGTGACGTAAACTCACGATTTTGACAGCGTAGAGGGGTGCCGACGTGGCCTTTGATCTTATCCTGCGGAATGGGCGGCTGGCCGATGGGGATGCGGCGCGCGCAACAGTCGACATCGCAGTCGCCGATGGCCGTATCGCCGCCATCGAGCCTCGCATCTCCGGCGACGGCGAAAGTGTCGATGCCCGCGGGCGTTTCGTGTCGCCGGGGCTGGTGGAGAGTCATTTCCATCTCGACAAGTCGAGGATTCTCGACCGCGTCGCGCCGCTCCCGGACCGGCGCGCAACCGACCACATGATGCGGACCTCCGCGGTCAAGCACAC
>JACQOK010000377.1 GCA_016202565.1 Betaproteobacteria bacterium
CCGGGAGAAGCGGGAACGAAGGCCCCCCGAAAAAGCGGGAACGAAGGCCCCCCAAAAAAAGCGGGAACGAAGGCCCCCAAAAAGAACCGTTCCCGGAATACGCTTCGCTACTTCCGGGCTACGCCTTCCGCTGGCGGCGGGTTTCCGCAAGACAGATGCCGGCCGAGACCGACACGTTGAGGCTTTCGACGGTTCCGAGCATGGGAATGCGCACCAGTTCATCGCAGGTTTCGCGCGTGAGCCGCCGCAAGCCTTCCCCTTCCGCGCCGAGCACCCACGCGAGCGCGCCGCTGAGCTTCACCGCGTAGAGTTCCTGCGCCCCTGCTTCATCGGCGCCGATGAGCCAGATCTCGCGCTCCTTCAATTCGCGCATGGCGCGCGCCAGATTGGTCACCGCAATGTACGGCACCGTCTCGGCGGCACCGCTCGCGACTTTCGATACGGTCGCGTTGATGCCGACTGCGCGATCCTTGGGTGCGATCACCGCGTGCACGCCCATGGCATCCGCCACTCTGAGGCACGCCCCCAGGTTATGCGGGTCGGTCACGCCATCCAGAATCAGCAGTAATGGCGGTTCGCCCAGGTTATCGAGCACGTCGTCGATATGAGCCGGCAGCCGCGCGACCTCCACCCGTGCCGCCACACCCTGGTGGCGTGCGTGGCCGGTGACGCCGTCGAGACGCCCGGCGTCGACCAGCATGACGCGGATGCCATGGCTTTCCGTCAGGCGCAGGAGATCCTGCACCCGCCGGTCGCGGCGTTCGCTGTCGAGAAGGATTTCCTGCACCGCCGCCGCGTTCTGGCGCAGGCGACTGATCACCGCATGGAAACCGTAAATAATTCGTGTCTCTGCCATTTGAAAAACATAAAGACGTAGGTCGGGGTACGCGCAGCGTTCCCCGACATCCACTTGGCGTCAGGTAGCCGCCAATGCGGCAACCTGACCTACATTTTCTTTGCTCTCCTTGGCGACCTTGGCGTCTTGGCGGTTACTTCTTCTCATCAAGCACGAAGTCGATCTTGCTCGTGTCGAGGTCGACGCGCGCCACCCTCAACCGCAAACGGTCGCCGAGTCGATAACGCTTTTTCGTGCGCTCGCCCATCAGTTGATGCTTGACCGCATCGAAATGAAAGTAGTCGTTGCCCAGATCGGATACATGCACGAGCCCTTCCACGTACACGTCGTCCAGGGCCACGAAGGTGCCGAACGCGGTGACGCCGCTGATGCTGCCCTCGAACGACTCGCCGATCTTGTCCTGCATGTAGTAACACTTCAGCCACGCCACCACGTCGCGCGTGGCATCATCCGCGCGGCGCTCCGTCATCGAACAGCGTGCGCCCAGCTCGTGCCAGTTGCCGGGCTCATACCGCTTGCGTGCGAGTACGGCCTTTATGGCGCGATGCACCAGCAGATCCGGGTAGCGCCGGATCGGCGAGGTGAAGTGCGTATAGGACTCGTACGCGAGGCCGAAGTGACCGACGTTGTCGGGGCTGTACACCGCCTGCTGCAGCGAGCGCAGCATCACGGTTTGCAGCAACTGCGCGTCAGGGCGGTCCTTCACGCGCGCCAGCAGTTTCGCGTAATCGCGCGCATGCGGTTCATCGCCCCCGGTCAGGCTGAAGCCGAAACCCTTGAGAAAATCGCGCAGCGCGGCGAGCTTTTCCGGAGTCGGCCCTTCATGAATGCGATAGAGCATGGGGTGATCGTTCTGCCGCAGGAAATCCGACGCGCAGACATTTGCCGCCAGCATGCACTCCTCGATCAGGCGGTGCGCATCGTTGCGCTTGACCGGCACGATGCGCGCGATCTTGCCGTGATCGTCGAAAATCATCTCGGTTTCGATGGTCTCGAAATCGATCGCGCCGCGCCGCTCGCGCGCCCTGGCGAGCAGCTTGTAGAGACGGTGAAGATTATCGAGATGCGGCAGCAGCTTGCGGTGACGCCGGGCGGCCGCCCCGCGCGGATCGTCCAGCACATCCGCGACCAGCGTGTAGGTGAGCCGGGCATGCGAGCGCATGACCGCCGGATAGAAACGATACGATTCAATTTCGCCGTGCGCGTCGATCTGCATGTCGCACGCCACGCACAGGCGCTCGACTTCCGGGTTGATTGAGCACAGGCCGTTCGAAAGCTGCTCGGGGAGCATCGGGATCACGCGCCGCGGGAAATAAACGGAGTTGCCGCGCTTCAAGGCATCGCGGTCCAGCGCATCGTCATGCCTGACGTAGTGGCTGACGTCCGCGATCGCCACGATCAGCCGGAAGCTGTCGGCGCCTGCCATTTCGCAGTACACCGCGTCGTCGAAGTCCTTGGCCGTTTCCCCGTCGATTGTGACGAGTGGCAGCGCGCAGAGATCCACGCGCCCGCGCCGGTCCTGGTCGGTGACGCCGTCCGGAATTTTCCGGCACAGTCGCTCGACCTCGCGCGGGAAGACGTGCGGCAATTCGTGCTTCCTCAGCGCGATTTCGATTTCCATCCCCGGGTCGGCGTAATTGCCCAGCACTTCGATGACGCGCGCCACCGCTTGACCGTGCTTGCTGGGTTGCGCGAGCACCTCCGCCGTCACCACCTGCCCCGGCTTGGCGCCGCCCGCTTCGGCCGGCGGCACCATGAAGTCCTGGCTGATGCGCTTGTCCTCCGCGACGACGAACAGCACGCCGTGCTCGACATGCAACCTGCCCACAAGGTGGTTGTGCGCGTGTTCGAGCACTTCGACGATCTTGCCTTCCGGGCGCCCGCGCCGGTCCACGCCGGACTGGCGCGCCATCACCCGATCGCCGTGCAGCGCCTTGAGCATCTCCTTGGGTTCGAGGAAGAGATCCGGTCCGCCGTCATCCCGGATCAGAAAACCGTAGCCATCGGGATGCCCCTGTATCCGCCCGCGGACAAGATCGAGCTTGTCGACGACGCAAATCGCGTTGCGGCGGTTGTGCATGATCTCGCCTTCGCGTTCCATCGCCGAGAGTCGCCGGTGGAACGCCACGCGCTCGCCTTCCGTGATGCCGAGCAGCCGCTCGAGTTCGTCTTCCGCGACCGGCACGCCGCGGTCGTTGAGGATCTGCAGGATGTATTCCCGGCTCGGCACCGGCTCGGCGTAACGCGCGCGCTCGCGCTCGAAGAACGGGTCGGCGCTACGTGGCACGCCGCGGGAGATCGGGGAAGTTTTCGGCCGCACCCTCGGCTGCGACCGCAGACCGAGTTGACGGCGCGAGCGCTTCGAAGACCGGAAAGCACGGGTTCTGCGTTGATTCATTTGATCGAATTGAGCACCTTCGGTTAAAATTTCACCTCTTCTTCCGGCCGAGGTGGCGGAATTGGTAGACGCACCAGGTTCAGGTCCTGGCGGTGGCAACATCGTGGGGGTTCGAGTCCCTTCCTCGGCACCAAATTTCCGGCGATGAGTGATAAGCGCAGAGTGCAGAGCTGCCTGCGCTCTTCGGCTCTGCACTCATCACCCTGCGCTCGTCACTCTGCACTGTCACTCGAAGGGGTGCCGCCGCACGATCGTCTGCTCGCGATCGGCCCCGGTCGAAATGAGCGCGATCGGCACGCTGCAGATTGCCTCGATGCGCTCGAGGTAATCCTGCGCCGCCCGCGGCAACTGCTCGAAGCGCGTAAGTCCCACGGTGCTCTCGCTCCAGCCGTCCACCTCCTCGTAGATCGGTTCGCACTCCGCCAGCATTTCCGCTCCGAAGGGCAGAATGTCGCGCGGGACCCCGTTCAGCCGGTAGCCAACGCCAAGGCAGACTTTTTCCATGCCGTCGAGCACGTCGAGCTTGGTCACGCACAACCCTGACACCCCGTTGATCTGGATGGAACGCTTGAGCGCTGCCGCGTCGAACCAGCCGCAACGGCGCGGGCGGCCGGTGGTGGCGCCGACCTCGTTGCCGCGACTCGCAAGCAGTCTGCCAATGTCGTCGTCGAGCTCGGTGGGAAATGGTCCGGAGCCGACGCGGGTCGTATAGGCCTTGGTGATGCCCAGCACGTAGTGCAGGTTCAGCGGTCCGATGCCCGCGCCGGCCGCGGCCGCGCCGGCCACGCAGTTGCTCGAAGTCACGAAGGGATACGTGCCGTGGTCGATATCGAGCAGCGTGCCCTGCGCGCCTTCGAACAGCAGGTTGTGACCCGCCTTCTGGGCCTCGTAGAGCAGCAGCGGCACGTCGGCCATCATCGGCTTGATGCGCTCGGCGAACCCCAGCGTCTGTTCGAGCGTATCGTTGAAGTCGACGGTCCCGGCCTGGAAATAATTTTTCAGCACGAAATTGTGGAAATCGAGCACCTCGCCGAGTTTTGCGGCGAACCGCTCGCGGTAGAACAGATCCTGCAGCCGGATCGCGCGCCGCGCGACCTTGTCCTCGTACGCGGGACCGATGCCGCGGCCGGTGGTGCCGATCTTGCCGGCGCCCTTGGCGACCTCGCGTGCCTGATCGAGAGCGGCGTGGTACGGCAGGATGAGCGGACACGCCTCGCTGATTTTGAGGCGCGAGGTAACGTCCACGCCGGCAGCCTCGAGCGTCTCCACTTCTTCGATCAGCGCCTGGGGCGAAAGCACGACGCCGCTGCCGATGTAGCATGCAACCCCGTCACGCAGGATGCCGGACGGGATCAGATGCAGGACGGTCTTGCGGCCGCCGATCACGAGCGTGTGCCCGGCGTTATGTCCGCCCTGGAAACGCACGACCCCCTGGGCATGATCGGTCAGCCAGTCGACGATCTTGCCCTTTCCCTCGTCACCCCACTGGGTGCCGACCACTACGACGTTCTTCGGCATAAACCCCAACTTCTAGATTAACCGCCAAGACGCCAAGAAAAACAAATTCGAGGCGAAAACCAAAAAATACGCCAGAGCGGCTCGTGCACTCTATGAAACATCGTTTTGAATTTCATTTTATAGATTTCCTTGGCGCCTTGGCGTCTTGGCGTCTTGGCGTCTTGGCGGTTCATGCTTTTAGCCTTTCAACAATCCATTTACCGTTCCGGCGCACGAGCTTGCGCTCGCAGCCCAGCTCCGCCCGCGCCCCGGCGTGCCCGGGCAGATCCTCGATGACGATCTCTCCCCGGCTTCTCAGTGCCTCGATCCGGCGCTGCAACGCCGCGTTCCGGGGCAGGTACGGAGCGAGTATGCCTGACCTGGTGCGGCCATCAGGACTCGCGGATACCAGCTCCCGCAGATCCATGCTGAAACCGGTTGCCGGCCGCGCCCGCCCGAATGCCTTGCCCACCTCGTCATAGCGCCCGCCCAGCGCGAGCGCGTTGGGCCAGCCCTCGGCGTACGCGGCGAACACTGCGCCGCTGTGATAGTGATAGCCCCGCAGTTCAGCCAGATCGAAGCACCGGATACGCGCGATATCGCGCAGCCGTTCGGATAAAGCCGCAAGCGTCCTCAGGGCCGCCCGGATTTCGGGATAGGGAGGGAGCCGGCGCTGCGCGAGCCGCAATACCTCGCCCCCCCCGTACAGCTCGGGCAGCAGGACCAGGGATTCGCGGGTGCGGCGATCGAGCTTGTGACTCAGGTCGCGTATCCCCGGAACGTCCTTCGCCTGCATTGCCCGGAACAGCTCGGACTCGAGATCAGGAACGACCTTCCCGCGCCTGATCAGGCTGCGGAACACGGCCACATGCCCCAGGTCGAGGTAAGCTTTCGTCACGCCCACCGTCCCCAGCGTCTTCATCATCAGACGCTGGATCTCCACGTCGCTCTCTATGCCGCGATGGCCGTAGATCTCGGCGCCGACCTGCAGGGGCTCGCGCGTGCGGTTCATGCCGCCCGGCAGCGTGCGCACCACGCTGCCTGAATAGCATAAGCGGACCACACCGCTGCAGTTGAGAAGGTGTGCGTCGATGCGCGCCACTTGCGGGGTAATGTCAGCGCGCACGCCGAGCATGCGACCGGTAAGCTGGTCGACCAGTTTGAATGTCTGGAGATCGAGATCGTGACCCGTCCCCGTGAGCAGCGATTCCACGTATTCCAGCAGCGGCGGCATCACCAGCTGATAACCATGCACCAGGAACAGATCGAGGATCCGGCGCCGCAGCCGCTCGATCCCGGACGCTTCCGCCGGCAGGATGTCTTCGATGTATTCAGGCAGCAGCCAGGTTCTCATTCAGGGTCGAGGATTCGGGATTGAGGATCGAAGATCGAAGATCGAAGATCGAAGGAGAATTATATTGGAGATTGGCTTTGATCGGTCCCAATAAATACTGCATCACCCTATGGCACCCGACCGATCGATCGGGGGCAAGCCCCCTCCCACAGAATACAAGGCAAACATCACACTTTCCTCGATCCTCAATCCTCGATCCTGGATCCTCACTGTCGCACGATGTAGAGCAGGAGCAATCCGGCGAGCATCGAGGTCAATCCGATGAACCGGATCTGGCCGTCGGACATCTCGGTGAGCTTGCGAAACGTCTCCCGCCACAGACCGGGCATCAGAAACGGCAGCAGGCCTTCGATTACGAGCATCAGGGCGAATGCGGTCAGAAGAATCTTCAAGGCGTTCGCCCCCTTCGACGAAGCTCAGGACAGGCCTCGACTTCGCCCGGTTCGTCCCGAGCATACTTCGAGCCCTTCGACATGGCTCGGGACAGGCTGATCGGCAAGCAAGTCGAGGCATGACAGGAAGCGAAGTTTACCCCGGGCGTAACCCCGTTCATCTCTCGACTTCGGCGCTCCGCTCCTACGCTCGAGACGAACGGGGGAGGGAGCGAGGCCTGTCCCGAGCGCAGTCGAGGGAGGCTCCGGGAAGAACGGCATCCTGAGATGGCGTCTACTTGCTTCCCTTGCCGCTTGACTTGAGATACTTGAAGAATTCCGAATTCGGCTCGAGCACCAGGACATCGCTCCTGTTCCTGAAGCTCTGTTTATAGGCTTCCAGGCTGCGGTAGAACGCATAGAATTCGGCGTTCGGCTCGTAGGCACGCGCATAAGTCGATGTCGCTTTGGCGTCGCCTTCGCCCTTGATGCGCTGGGCATCGCGATAAGCCTCGGCGATGATCACCTCGCGCTGGCGGTCGGCGTCGGCCCGGATCTTCTCCGATTCCGCCGCCCCCGTGGAGCGCAACTCATTGGCCACCCGCTTGCGTTCCGCTTCCATGCGGCGGTAAACGGCCTCGCTCACCTCCTGCGGCAGGTCGACGCGCTTCAGACGCACGTCCAGCACTTCAACCCCGATCCTTATCGCGTCCTCGTTCGCCTTGTCGCGCATCAGCTCCATGATCTCGTTGCGCTCGCCCGATACAACATCGTGCACCGTGCGGTTGCCGAACTCGGCCCGCAGCCCGTCGTTGATCGTCTGCTGCAGCCGGGTCTGTGCGCGGGTCTCTTCGCCGCCGACGCTGACGTAGTACTGCTTCACGTCGGTGATGCGCCACTTGACGAAGAGATCGACCAGCACGTTCTTCTTTTCCGAAGTCAGGAAACGCTCGGCTTCCGGCGTGTCGATGGTCAGTATGCGCACGTCGAAATAACGCACGTTGTCGAGCAGCGGCACCTTGAAGTACAGACCGGGTTCCTTCCTGACATCGATCACTTCGCCGAGGCGGAACACCAGTGCGTGCTGCCGCTGGTCGACGACGAACATGCTGAGCGCGGCGACGACCAGCGCCGCGATCGCGACCACCAGGATGGAACCCAGGCTCTGTCTCATCAGCGCGCCTCCCGGTCGCGGCTGCGGAAGGCGTCGCGCGTGCGCGCGGTGGACGGCTCGGGAGGGCTGGTCTCTGCCGGTTTGGCGGCTGCCTCCGCCGACGGCGCAGCACTGCCCATCTGCATGATCTTGTCGAGCGGCAGATAAAGCAGATTATTGCCGGCCTTCTGGTCGATCAGCACCTTGCTCGTGTTGCTCATGATCTGCTGCATGGCCTCGATGTAGAGGCGGTCGCGCGTCACTTGCGGCGCCTTGTTGTACTCGGCAACGATCTGGCGGAAGCGCGCGGCATCCCCCTCGGCCTGCTCGATCACGCGCTGGCGGTAGCCTTCCGCGTCCTGGATGAGCCGCGCAGCGTTACCGCGCGCCTTCGGAATGACATCGTTGGCGTAGGCCTGGCCTTCGTTTTTCTGGCGTTCCCGGTCCTGCCCGGCTTTTACCGCGTCGTCGAACGACGCCTGTACCTGTTCCGGGGGCTGCGCGTTCTGCATGGTCACGTTGCTGATATTGATGCCGGTGCCATAGCGATCGAGGATTTCCTGCATGAGCTTGCGCGCCTGCGCCGCGACTTCGGCCCGGCCCTCGAAGATCACGAAATCCATGCTGCTCTTGCCGACGATCTCGCGCACCGCGGTTTCCGCCGCCTGCAGCACCGCATCGTCCGGCACGCGGCTGTTGAACAGGTAATCGGTAGGGCTCTTGAGCACGTACTGCACCGCGAACTGCACATCGACGATGTTTTCATCGTCGGTGAGCATGAGCGACTCCTTGAGTACCTTGCTCTTGACGTTGTTGCGGTAGCCGACCTCCACCGTGCGCACCTGGGCGAGGTTGACCACTTCCGCCGACTCGATCGGATAGGGCAGGTGCCAGCGCGGGCCCGGCATGGTGGTCTCGAGATACTTGCCAAAACGCAGCACCACGCCGCGTTGCCCTTCGTTCACGATGTAAAAACCGCTCGCCAGCCACACGGCGACGATGAGGCCGAACAGCAGGCCGGCGCCACCGAAGCGCCGGCCGGGCGCAGGCGGCTTCTCGCCGTTGCCGCCGCCACGGCGGCCGAACAGGCTGTCGAGCTTCTTGTTGAAATTACGCCACAGTTCGTCCAGGTCGGGGGGGCCTTCCCTGCCGGGGCGTTTGCCCCATTGGGGGTCGTTGAGCGACATGAGCGCGCCGACGAGACGCAGCGCGCGCGCCTTCAAGTAGTCGCGGATTGACCTGTAACCGAGCATGAAAAAAAAGAGTTTTTAGCGTTACGCCGCGGCCGGGCTTTTGTTGAATTCTGCCTGATGCAAGGCGCCGGATGCGTATTCCTCGAGCGCAAGCCGCAACAAACTCAAACCTTCGCCCGATTCGGCGCTGATCCAGACACGCGCGATTCTACCATACTCATCGCGTTCGATCCGCGGGGGAATGCGCGTGCGATCGATTTTGTTGTAAACCAGCAGCTGCGGGATTTCCTCGGCGCCGATCTCCGACAAGACCTCATTGACCGCGGCGATTTGCGCATCGCGGGTGACGCTGCTCGCGTCCACGACGTGCAGCAACAGATCAGCGCGCGCCGTTTCTTCAAGCGTCGCACGGAACGCCGCCACGAGGGTATGCGGCAACCGCCGGATGAACCCCACCGTGTCGGACAGCACGACCGCGTTCCCGTTTGTCATGTGCATACGGCGCGTCGTCGTGTCGAGCGTCGCGAAGAGCTGATCGGCGGCATAGGCGTCGGCCCGGGCCAGCCGGTTGAAGAGCGTCGACTTCCCGGCATTCGTATAGCCGACCAGCGATACGGACAACACATTGGCGCGTGAGCGGGCGCGACGCTGCACTTCGCGCTGCCGCCGCACCCTGGTGAGTTTTTCCTTCAGCACCTTGACACGCTTCGCGAGCAGCCGCCGGTCGGTCTCGAGCTGGGTTTCACCCGGCCCTCTCAGGCCGATACCGCCCTTTTGCCGCTCAAGGTGGCTCCAGCCGCGCACGAGCCGGGTCGCCAGGTGCTCGAGCTGCGCGAGTTCCACCTGCAGCTTGCCTTCGTGACTGCGCGCGCGCTGCGCGAAGATGTCGAGGATCAGGCTGGTGCGGTCGACGACCCGGCATTTGAGTCGCTGCTCGAGATTGCGTTCCTGCACCGGGGAGAGTTCATGGTTGAAGATCACCAGCGGGGCGTGGTTTGCGGTCACGGTATCCGCAATCTCGGCGACCTTGCCGCGTCCGGCGAACAGCGCGGCGTCGGGTCTTTCACGCTTGCCCTTGATCAGTGCGCGCGCGGCCACACCCGCGCTCGCGACCAGTTGCTGCATTTCTTCCAGGCTTTCCGCGTAGTCAGGCTCACCGAAGTCGAGACTGACCAGCACCGCCTCGATGCCGTGGCCGGGACGGTCAAACATCAATTACTGGAAAAGACCGACATTACTCAGTCTGTACCCGGATCAAGCTGAAAGTTGACGGGCCGCGCGGGAACCACGGTGGAGATCGCATGCTTGTACACCATCTGCGTCACCGTGTTTTTGAGCAGGACAACATACTGGTCGAATGAATCGATCTGCCCCTGCAACTTGATGCCGTTGACGAGGTAAATCGACACCGGAATGTGCTCCTTACGCAAAGTGTTCAGGAACGGGTCTTGTAATAACTGCCCTTTACTACTCATGATGCCCTCGCCGTTGTCGTTATTGGAACAGCCACTTTACTTTAAATTTCACCGTTACGCCATAGGGTTAGCTGTCTTGCCCCTCACGCTTTCGCATAGGGATTACGCCCCGTCTTGAACTCGACCTTGAGGGGAGTACCCTGGAGTTTGAAAGCGTCGCGGAAAAATCGTTCCAGGTAGCGGCGATAAGTGTCCGGCACGTGCTCCAGCGCGTTGCCGTGAACGATGATGCGCGGGGGATTGGCGCCACCCTGGTGCGCGTAGCGCAGCTTGGGCCGCACCAGGCCCGCCCGAGGCGGCTGCTGGCGGGCAACTGCCGCCTGCAGCGCCCGCGTCAAACGGGGTGTGGGCAGCTGAGCCATGGCCGCCTGATAGGCGGCGTCGACCGATTTCATCAGTGCCCCAATCCCGGTCCCGGCCAGCGCTGAGATGAAATGCAGTCTGGCGAAACCGAGAAAGGAAAGATTGCGCATGAGCCCGCGCCGGACCAGGTCGCGGTCATGCTCAAGCAGTCTTTCCCACTTGTTGACCGCAACCACCAGCGCGCGCCCGGCCTCCAGGATGAACCCGGCAATGTGCGCATCCTGCTCGGCAATATCCTGTCGGGCATCGAGCACCAGAATCACGACATTGGCATCGGCGATCGCCTGCATGGTTTTGATTACCGAAAACTTCTCCGCCCCCTCTTCCACGCGCCCCCGTTTGCGCAGCCCGGCCGTGTCGATCAGCGTGTAGCGCTTCCCGCCGCGCTCGAATTCAATGTAGATCGCATCGCGCGTGGTTCCCGGCTGATCGAACACGAGCACCCGCTCTTCGCCCAACAACGTGTTGGCAAGCGTCGATTTTCCGACATTGGGGCGCCCGACGATCGCGATCTTGGGGTGCTTATCGCCGGCGTGGGGCGCTTCCGGAGCACCCGGAAATTCCGCCAGCACGAGATCCATCAGGTCGGAAACGTTCTCGCCGTGCGCGGCCGAGATCGCCAGCGGCTCGCCGATCCCCAGAGCGTGGAATTCCGCCGCCGCCATGGCCGGCGCCATGCCTTCGGACTTGTTTACCACCAGGTGTATCCTGCGCCCGCTGCGGCGAAGCTCGTCCGCGACGTTGCGGTCCTGCGCCGTAAGTCCCGCGCGCGCGTCGACCATGAACAGTATCGCGTCCGCTTCATCCACCGCCTGCCGCGTCTGCCGCGCCATCTCGCGGAAGATGCCGTCCTGGGCAACCGGCTCGAAACCGCCGGTATCGACCACCAGGTACGGCTTGCCGCCCAGGCGGCCCTCGCCGTAATGGCGGTCGCGGGTGAGGCCCGGCACGTTGGCAACGAGCGCGTCCCGGGTGCGGGTCAGGCGGTTGAAGAGCGTCGACTTGCCGACGTTGGGACGGCCGACGATGACGATGGTCGGTTTCACGGCTTCGCCGCAGTGATGAGTGATGAGTGATGAACTGAAGCGCGGGGGTCATAGCCGTCTCACGCCGGTGCCCTAAACACTGAACAGACACCTTCCCGGGTCACTGAACAGTGATCGCGAAGACGCCGCCGTTGCGGGTCTGGACCACGAAACTGCCCATGTCGAGCGCGACCGGCGGTGCGATGATGGCGCTGCCGTCGGTGGCGATGCGCGCAGCGAACGAGCCGTCCTCGCGCGACAGAAAATGCACATAGCCCTCGAAGTCGCCGACGACGACATGGCGCCCCAGGGCAAGCGGTCCGGTGACGCCGCGCCCGAACAGTTTGTCCTGCTTCCAGAGGCTCGCGCCGTTCGCCTTGTCCAGCGCGACGATCGCGTTGCGGTCGTCGGTGATGTACAAATTGCGGGTGTCGGCCGCCATGCCCGCGGTGCTGGACAGATCGCGCGCCCAGATCGCGGTTCCGCCCGAGGCCTCGAAGCACGCGATACGCCCCTGAAATGCGACGGCACACGCCTGGCGGTCGTCGACCACCGGCGGGCTGGTGATATCCGCGACGCGCTCGAGTTCCGTAGTACCGCGCGGCACCGCGACGATCGCCTCCCAGCCGACGCTGCCGGTGGCAAGCGCAACCGCGACCATGCGGCCGCCCGGGAACCCGGCGAAGACCGCGCCGCGATCGACGACCACCCCGGCATGGTTTCGTACCGAAAGCGCCGGCAGGGTGCGCTGATAAACCCACTTTCGCTTTCCATCCGCGACGTCGAGCGCGAAGATGCGGCCATCCCCGGTGCGCGCGACCACCACGCCGTCCGCCACTTTGGGCGGCGCCAGCACTTCTCCGGAGAGCTGCGCCTTCCATTGTTGCTTGCCGTCGCGATCGAACGCCAGCATCTCGCCCTTGGGCGTGCCGACGAGCACCAATCCACCGCCGGCTCCAACGCCGCCGGAGACGCGCTGCCCGGCTTCGATCCGCGTCGTTTGCTTTCCGCTTGCAGCATCGAACCCGGTGATCTGTCCCGCGGCGCCCGTCGCATACACCACGTTGCCGATCGCCACCGGGGAAAAAACATGCTTGTCCGCGGCTCCGACGCTGCCCTGCCACAGGATCTTCGGGCTGACGACCGGGGTGATCGTGACGAGTTCGGCCGGCTTCTGCGTGATCGCGCGGGGACCGAACATTCGATCGTAGGTGCTCGATATGGTTTGACAGCCGGCCACCAGCAAGGCGAACAGGAGCACGGCATGCGCCGGGGTTCGGGGGGTCTTCACTTCGTGTCACCGAGTGCGTCGAGCTTGGCCTGGATCATCGGCCGATACGGACTCTGCGCGTCGCTTTTCTCGAGAGCGGCCTGATAAGCGCTGCGCGCTTCGGCGAGTTTGCCTTGCGCCAGCAGAATGTCGCCCTTGAGATCGGCGTAGAGGCCGCCGAATGACGCGACGTGACGGACATCCGCCAGCGCCAGTGCTTCGGCGTATTTCTTCTCATCGAGCAGCACGCCGGCCAGCCGAAGCCGGGCCACGTCGCGCAGCTCCTCTTCTCCGGCGTTGTCGATCACCCATTGCAGCTGCACCTTCGATGCGGCGAGGTCACCGCTCTCGAAGCTCGCCCGGGCAGCGCTCAATGCCGCCATCGCTGCATACGGTGTCCGCGAATAGTTGTCGATGACCTGCGCCGCGATGTCGCGCACCTTCTTGGCGTCGTTGGCGCGTTCCGCCTGCACCAACTGCTCGTACAGCGTGACCGCGGCAAGCGACTGCTGGTGACGGTAATACCGCCAGCCCTGAAACGCCGCAATCGTGAGCAGGCAGGCGATTGCCGCCGCCACCACCAGTTTGGCGTAACGGTCCCACCACGCCTTGATCGCCTCCAGCTGCTCCTGTTCCTGCAAGTCGTAAGCCATCAGCACTTCCTTGATAAAGTGATAAGAGAGAGGAGAAAGGAGAGAGGCATAAAGGCACATTCGTTTCTCGCCTATCGCCTATCGCCTGCCTCTCGCCTAGCGCATTTCGTCTTTCTTGATGAGATCCACTGCTTCCTCGAGCGATACCCGCGCCTGCTTCGCAAGTTCGCGCAGAGGCTTCACGCTCACCTCTCCGGCTTGCGCCTCATCGTCACCCACGATCACGGCAAAGCGCGCTCCGCTCGCGTCGGCCCGCTTCAACTGCGACTTGAAGCTGCCGCCGCCGCAGTGCAGTAACACGCTTATCTCACGGTCGCGCAAATGCTCGGCGACCGTGCCTGCAACGCGGTCTGCCGCCTCGCCCTGATGCACGAGGTAGACATCCGGCACGCGCCGCGGCACGGAAGCCGTACCGCCTTTCATCAGGTCGAGCAGCCGCTCCACGCCCATCGCAAAGCCGCATGCGGGCGCCGGTTTCCCGCCGATCTGCGCGATCAGTCCGTCGTAGCGGCCGCCGGCGCATACCGTGCCTTGCGCGCCGAGTCTCCCGGTGACCCACTCGTAAACGGCCCCATTATAGTAATCGAGGCCCCGCACCAGCCTCGGGTTGAGTTCAAACGCGACGCCTGCCGCGCGCAACTTTCCCTGCAGGTCCTCAAAATGCCTCAGCGAATCCTCGTCGAGATCGTCGGCCAGTTTCGGTGCGCCTTCGATCAGTCCCTGCATGTCCGGATTCTTGCTGTCGAGCACGCGCAGCGGATTCGAATGCAACCGCCGTTTGGAATCGGCATCCAGCGCATCGTGGTGCCGTTCCAGATACTTGACGAGCCGCGCGCGGTAGCGCGTGCGCGCTTCGGCGCCGCCCAGCGTATTGAGTTCGAGCGCGATGCCCTCGACGCCGAGGTTACGCCACAGCCGCGCGCACATCACGATGTGTTCGGCATCGATATCGGGGCCGGCGTACCCCAGCGCTTCCACCCCGACCTGGTGAAACTGCCGGTAGCGGCCCTTCTGCGGGCGTTCGTGCCGGAACATCGGGCCCCAGTACCACAACCGCTGCGGGCCGGCGTAGAGCAGATTATGCTCGATCGCGGCGCGCACGCAGGAAGCGGTGCCTTCCGGGCGCAGCGTCAGGCTCTCTCCGTTGAGCTCGTCGACGAAGGTGTACATCTCCTTTTCGACGATATCGGTCACGGCGCCGATGGAGCGCACGAACAGCTCGGTGCGCTCGAGGATCGGCGTGCGGATCGCGCGGTAACCGTAGGCGTGCAGCCAGTCCCGCACCGCGTCTTCGAAATGCTCCCACAGGCCGGCTTCGTCCGGCAGGATGTCGTTCATCCCGCGGATGGCGTTTATCTTTTCTGTCATGTGTCGGATTGGGGGCCGGACAGCCGTCGCACGGGGTTTCAACCCGCCGCGCGCGCCGCTTGCTCGTCCGCCGGAGTCTGATCCGCAGCGGATCTCTTCGAATAATTGTCGATGACGTATTGTTCGACGATTTTCTGGAATTCGCCCGCGATGTTTTCGCCTTTGAGCGTCACGGTCTTGACCCCGTCGACATACACCGGCGCGACCGGATTCTCGCCCGAGCCGGGCAGGCTGATGCCGACATTGGCGTGCTTGCTTTCGCCCGGCCCATTGACAACACAGCCCATGACCGCAACGTGCATGGTCTCCACGCCCGGATACTCGTCACGCCACGTCGTCATCTGCGCCCGGAGATAGCCCTGGATTCGGTCCGCCAGTTCCTGGAAGAACGTGCTGGTCGTCCGTCCGCAGCCGGGACACGCGATTACCATCGGTGCAAAAGACCGCAGTCCCATCGTCTGCAGGATTTCCTGGGCGACGATCACTTCCCGCGTCCGGTCGCCGCCCGGCTCCGGCGTCAAGGAAATCCGGATGGTGTCGCCGATGCCCTCCTGCAGCAGCACCGACAGCGCAGCGGTCGACGCGACAATGCCCTTGGATCCCATGCCGGCTTCGGTCAGTCCGAGATGCAGGGCGTAATCGCAGCGCGCCGCGAGATCGCGGTAAACGGCGATCAGGTCCTGCACGCCGCTCACCTTGCACGAAAGCACGATGCCGTCGGCTCCCAGCCCCAGCGCCTCCGCCTGCCGCGCGCTGTCGAGGGCGGAGACGACCAACGCCTTGCGCGTTACAACCGCGGCGTCCTCCGGTTCCCGCAGGCGGGCGTTCTCATCCATCATGCGCGCGAGCAACTCGGCATCGAGGCTGCCCCAGTTGACGCCGATGCGCACCGGTTTGCCGTACCTGCACGCAAACTCGATCATCGTGGCGAATTGCTCGTCGCGTCTTGACCCACGACCGACATTGCCGGGATTGATGCGCAGCTTCGACAATGCCTCCGCACAGGCCGGATGCTGCGTCAGCAGCCGGTGACCATTGAAATGAAAATCGCCCACCAGCGGCACGTTGACGCCCATCCGGTCAAGCCGCTCGCGGATGTGCGGCACCCGCGCCGCGGCTTCGGCGTTGTTGACCGTAACGCGCACGATCTCGGAGCCGGCGCGCGCGAGTTCCGCCACCTGCTGCACCGTGGCGGCCGCATCGGCGGTGTCGGTATTGGTCATCGATTGCACCACGACCGGCGCATCGCCGCCGATCGCAACGTGCCCGATTCGGACCTGGCGGCTCTTGCGCCGCGGCGCGGGACCGTGAATGGGATAGCAGATCATTCGAGCGTGAAGCGTGCCACGTCGTCCTTGACGATATGGGGCGTAAGATCGACCGGGCGGTCATTATAGGTCAGGCGCACCCCACGTGCGTTGCCGATCACCAGCATGAAAGGCGGCTTGCCGCTCACGCGCTGCTCGGTTCCACGCGGGTTGAGTCGCACGAAAATCGTTTTGCCGCTGCTGCGCTCGCGGATTTGGACCCAGGAATCCGCGTCGAACGCGAAGCGCAACTCACCCCCGCCGGGCTCGGGGCCGGCAGCAGGCGGCTGCGCGCCGGCGGACGACGCTCCGCGCGTTTCATGCGCCGGTTGCGCCGGCGCCGCACCCGCCTCCGGCCGCGCCGCATTCGGCGCGCTTGATTCGTTCGCGGTCGCCGGCAAGACACCGCCGGATGCCTGCTCCGTAGCCGCGACTGAAGCAGCGGGCGGCGCCACCGGCTTGGTGACCGTATAGGTTACTGGTTCGCTCCAATAGAACTCGTAGCCCGCCAGTCCCGCCAGGCCGAGCAATCCCGCCGCCACGTACCTGGGCCAGCGCCGCACCGGCGGCGACGGAAATGGAATCTCCCGCGAAGGGGGCACTTCATCGCGCACTTCCTGCTCGGAAGTACGCGGCGTGATCGAATCCAGGATCGGCTCCGCATCAAGCTTGAGCAGCCGCGCGTAATTGCGGACGAAACCGCGCACGAATATGCGCCCGGGCAGCCGGTCGAACTCGCCCGCTTCGAGCGCGGTAACCTGGGCCACCGAGAGCTTGAGCTGCCGCGCGACATCGGCAACGCTCAGGTTCTGGGCGGTGCGGGCCGCCGTAAGCGCCGCGCCGGGCGCCCCGTCATGCGCCCGCAGTTCCTGATTCTCCGCCATGTCCGTCATTCGTACTGGCCGGCGAGCAACGCCTGGGCCTCTTTCGAATCCGGGAAGTTGTTGCGCAGTCGATGCGCATAGCTCTCTTCGGAATTCCGGTCGCCCAATTTGCGTTCGATGCGCAAGCCGAGCCACAGCACCTCGGCATTAGCCTGAACCACCTGCGCCAGACGCTCGAGGTGCTGCTTCGCGGACGCATAGTCGCCGCGGGCATAGGCGAGGTCGGCCGCCTGATAAAGCGCCTGCGGCTGCGCCGGACGCACCTTGAGCGCGCTCAGGAAAAACTGTTCAGCCCCCGCCAGATCGCCATGCTGGCGCGCGCACAGCCCGGCGTTGACGTAGGTGCGCTCAGGGTTCTGATAGAGCGGATTACGCAGCGCCGCGAGAAAGAACTTGATCGACTCCGCCTCCCGCTTGCGCTGGCACAAGAACCAGCCGTAGTTGTTATTGGCGTCGGAATCGAGCGGATTCATGCGCAGCGCGTGCGCGAAATTCTGCTCGGCAAGCCGGTCCTCCTTGAGTTCGGAGTAAATCAGCCCCGCAATGTTGTACGCGGGGCTGTAACCGGGATCGGCGCGCAGCGCGACATTCGCTTCTTCCAGCGCGACGCTCATGTTGCCGAGTTCGAAATAACCGGCGGCAAGCTCGGTATGAATGCGCGCGCGCATGCGCTCATCGGCTTCCGCGCCGGTGGTGTCCCGCTCAGGGCGGACCTCCTGCTGGGACGGCTGCACGGCACAAGCGGCAGTAACAAGCAGGGTAATCAGAACTGCAACCTGGCCGATTCTCATGTCGCCGCCGTTTCCATTCTGCGTTGTCTGCGTCGGGTCTTATCCTGCACCTGTCCCGCAAGCTGGCCACACGCGGCTTCGATGTCCTCGCCGCGCGTCTTGCGTGTGGTCGTGGTGAAGCCTGCCTGAGCCAGCACATCGCGGAAACGCGCGATCGCCTCGGGAGAAGAGCGCGTGTAACCCGAATTTGGAAACGGGTTGAACGGGATCAGGTTGACCTTGCACGGTACCGGCTTCAACAGCCTAGCCAGTTGCCGCGCCTGCTCGACGCTGTCGTTGACGCCTTCGAGCATCACGTACTCGAAGGTCACGAAGTCGCGCGGCGCCTTCTCGAGGTAGCGCAGGCACGCGGCGAGCAGTTCCCTGATCGGATATTTTCGGTTGATGGGAACCAGCTCGTCGCGCAACTTGTCGTCCGCCGCATGCAGTGACACCGCGAGCGCCACGGGACATGTATCGCGCAACCGGTCGATGCCGGGCACCAGACCGGACGTGCTCAACGTCACGCGGCGCCGGGACAAGCCGTAGGCCGAGTCATCGAGCATGATCTGCATGGCGGTCACCACGTTGTCGAAATTCGCGAGCGGCTCGCCCATTCCCATCATGACGACATTGGTGATGGGCCGTTCCGCGGTGACGCCGCGACCCAGCGCGCGGTTCGCGAGCCACAGCTGGCCGATGATCTCCGCCGCCGTCAGATTGCGATTGAACCCCTGGCGCCCGGTCGAACAAAACGAGCACTCGAGCGCGCACCCGGCCTGGGATGAAATGCACAGCGTGCCACGCCCGGTCTCGGGTATGAAAACGGCCTCGATGGCGTTGCCGGTGCCCACGTCCAGCAACCATTTCCGGGTGCCGTCCGCAGCGGTGGCATCGCGCAGCACCTTGGGCGCGACAATCGCCGCGGTTTGCGCGAGGCGTTCGCGCAGCGGCTTCGAGACATCGGTCATCGCGCCGAAATCGTCCACGCCGGCATGATGGACCCAGCGCATGAGCTGCTTGCCGCGATACGGCTTTTCGCCGAGTCCGGCGCAGAATGCCTGAAGTTCCCGGCCGTTGAGTCCGAGCAGATTCACGCTCATCAGTGCGTTACTCTAACGGGAAAAATGTCGAGTGCGGGAAAAAAATAGCCAATCTCCGTGGCCGCCGTCTGCGGCGAATCCGAGCCGTGGACTGCGTTCGCATCAATGCTTTGAGCGAAGTCGGCCCGAATGGTGCCCGGGGCCGCCTTCCGGGGGTCGGTCGCGCCCATGAGATCACGGTTTTTCTGGATCGCGTTCTCGCCTTCCAGCACCTGGATCATGACCGGTCCGGAAGTCATGAACTCGACCAGATCCCTGAAAAACGAGCGCTCCTTATGCACCGCGTAGAATCCCTCGGCCTGGCTGCGCGAGAGATACATCATGCGCGCCGCGACGATCTTGAGCCCGGCCTGTTCGAAGCGCATATAAATCTGCCCGATCAGGTTCTTGGCTACGGCATCCGGTTTGATGATCGACAAAGTGCGTTCGACTGCCGCCATGAAATAAACCCTTGAAGTACGAATTAACCGGTAAGAGTATCACGATAAGGCTTTGAACTAAAGAGGATTCGCGCCAAAACGCGAGGGCGCGAACAACGCGTGCGGGTAGCCGCGCTTCGGCCGCGGATACGTCGGGCTAGCTTACCGGCTGAGACTGCAGCCCGCCCTTTGACGGGGCGATCTGCCGGTGGCGCCAGATGCCAACCATCGTCGCCGGCAGCGCGACCGCCGCCGCGGCCATCGCCACGTTGGCGTCCGGGTGGAACATCGTAACGAAGGCAAAGAAAGCAAGCGCGACCCGCAGCAGGATGTCTCCGGCCGGATTCTCCGTGAACCGCCCGAACATGGCGAAGGCCGTGCCACCCGTGCCGATAAGCACCAGCAGCGTGGCCGCAATCTGCGGCCAGCCGGGATTCACCACGATGTCGGTTCGCGTGAATATGGCGAAGGTCATGAGCGTGACCGGCAGGCAGATCTTCAACGCCACCCACATGGTCCGCATGAAGGAGGCCTCGGCGATGCGCGCGGAAATGGCGGCCGTGAGCGAGGTCGGCGGCGACAGCTCGCCCCAGACTGAAATCAGGAAGATGAAGAAATGCGCGACCCAGGGATTGACGCCGAGCTTCGTCAGGGGCCCTACGATGACGATCGCGCCGATGATGTAGGTCGCCGTCGGCGGCAGGCCCATGCCGACCAGCCATCCGAAAACAAAGGACATGAAAATCAGAGCCATGATGTGCCATGAGCCGAGGTCGAGCAGCATGCCACCCATGCGGTTGATGAAGCCGGTCACCGTGAAGAGCCCGATCATGATGCCGAGGGTCGCGAGCAGGAGCGTCAGGTAGGACGTCATGTCCGCGTGGGTCTCGATGCTCAGGCGCACATTGCCGAGGAACGTCTCCTGCGCGACCGCCGGGTCCTTCAGCACGTGCTTGAAGTAAAGGAAATTGGCGAGGAGCAGCACGAACATGAAGGCCGCGGTATAGAGCGCCGCGAGCAGTTCCCCCATGCCGAGCCCGCCCATCAGCACCATGAGAAACGCGACTGCGATGAAGAAAATCGAGGTCTTGACCTGGTTGTAAGCCGACACCTTGAGCGCCTCGATCGGCTCACGCGGCAGCAATTGCACGCAGAGCAGATAGACGGCCAGGGCAAGGGACGCGTAGTAGACGAACGCGAGAGCGAACCCGCGCACCACCACATCCCAGTACGGCACGCCGAGGAACTCCGACATCAGGAACGCGCCGACACCCATCATGGGCGGCATGAGAAGGCCGCCCATCGAAGCCGCGGTCTCCACTGCACCGGCGAAAACTCCCGGCACGCCGTAGCGCTTCATCAGCGGAATGGTGATGGTGCCGACCACGACCGCATTGGCCGAGCCGCTGCCGCTCACCATGCCGATCGCCATCGACCCCATTACCGCCGCCTGCGGCACCATTTGCCGTGAGTTGCCGGCAAGCCGCTGCATGACAAGGATCATCGCGCGCTGCGCCCCGAACCCGTTCGCGATGGCGGCAAGCAGCAGGAAGGCCGCGATCAGGGTCACCGCAATCTGGCCGTAGATGCCATAGATGCCGTTCGACATTTCAACCGTGCTGGAAGTGACCACGCGATAGAAACTCGTGCCCGGATGCCAGAAGAAATCGAGCGGGCTCAGGAATCCGTAGAGCGTGTAGAGCACGAGCACGAAATTGACCCAGAACAGAACCGGATGCGCCAGCCGCGACAGTTCCATCACCAGCAGGAACATGAGCAGGCCGACGACGAAATCCTGCGTCGTATAGGAACCCTGCCGGTAGATCGCGATCTCTTCGTATTCAAACAGGAAGTAGACGAAGGCATAGATGCAGATGCCGATGTAGAACGCCACCAGCACGTGGTTGGCGATCGCGGGCAACCACTTGTACAGAAAATCCTTCTGGTACATGAACAGGACCTGAAGGATCAGCGCAATCGGCAGTAGACGGGATACCAGTTCCTGCGCGCCGCCGAAGCCGGTGTAGCAGTACCAGACCACCCAGACGAACAGGACCAGCGCGAAAGCAAAGGTCAGATTCCTGAGATTGGCGTGGCTCCTGAACCGGTCACTCAGCATGGCTGTCCTCCCTATTGGCCGAAGTCGCAACTTGAGTGTGAATTCGGCACACGCGCCGACGCGAGGACCCGCACCAACCGCAGGTTCCCCGCCTCCGGCAGATTACTTACGCGATCACTTCGCGATCTTCCACTTGTCGTTCCAGGCCTTCTGCTCCTTCAGGAACTTGGCCAGGCCCGGATGCACGGGAATATCGGGATTAGCGCTGATCCCCTGCACCTGCATGCCGACGAAGTCCTTTGCCATGGGCGTGAATCCCGCATCGGCCTGCGCGAGCTTGTCCTTGTTCTTGTAGAACGCGCTCACCATCCTGTAGACGACATCCTCCGGCATATCCGGACGTACGTTGTAGGCGAACAGGATCGGTACGCTCTGGATCTGCTGGACACCGACGTCCTTGCTGAACGCGACCTTCGGATCGACGTCCACGACGGCAAGGCCGGCGGACTTCAGCTTGGCGACCTCCTGAGGGCACGGATTGATCACCTTCACGTCCATGCGCACCTCGGTCTCCTTCCAGTAGGGCGCAAGCGAGCGTCCGGCGGTCGTGTAGGCGACCGAGCCGTTGATGGTGCCGGATTGCAATGCATCGCTCTGGGTCTTGGGGTCGATCTGGACGTGCTTGAACTGGTAGCCGAGCGTCTTGTAGATGCGCTGGAAGTTCAGCCAGTTCATGAAGCCGGCGGTGGTGAAGAATACCGGCTTGCCGCTGAAGTCGCCCCAGCACTTGTACTTGCCGGCATCCTTGGCCGACGTCGCCATGAACGACTCCATCGGATAGGCATACCAGGCGTGCACCAGCTTCGACTTGGCGGGAGTGTAGTTCTTGAACCCACCTTCGCCGGCATAGAGCTGCGTCATGCCGACATCCGCCGTGTAGCCGATCTCGCCATTGCCATCCATCGCCGCTTTCATCGCGCCGGTGGTCGACGGGTAGGGATTGACGGTGACGGTGTATTGGCCGCCCAGCGCCTCTTCGACAACCTTCACCATCGAGGCGGCGATCTTGTAGCCGTAGGAATCCACGCTGGATGTGGCCCACCGGATCGACTTGCGCTCCTGGGCATGAGCCGGCTCGAGCGCCGAAACAGCAAAAACAGCGGAAACGGCTGCCACGGATACCGCAAAGGTGTAACGCGATCTGGACTTCAACATCGATCTTTCTCCTTCGAGTGCATTTTAAGGGGACGGTGCGCCGCCGCATGAGCGGCGTTCGCGCCGCGCTAGAGCCCGGCTATTTGACCCTGCGGCAATGGCGAGCGACTTGATCCATATCAAACAAGCCCGGCAAAAAGCAACGGCAAGCTGTTTACAAATCAGCCTGTCGAGAATCAGAGCGGCGTCATACGCAGTCCCTTCGATCATTTGAAGACCGACGTGACGAGCTGGTCCGGGAGCCAGGTCGCGAGCGCCGGAAAAAAGATCACCAGGAGCAGCACGATGAGATCGCCGATGAAGAACGGGATGGTGCCCTTCAGCACCTGCGGCAGCGGGATCTTCGAGGTGCCGCTCACCGCGAACAGATTCAGTCCGACCGGCGGCGTGACCACCCCCATTTCGACGTTGAGCGTGAGGATGATGCCGAGGTGAACCGGATCGATCTTGAGCGCGTAAGCCACCGGGAACACCACCGGCACCGTCAGCAGCACCATCGCGACGCCGTCGACGAACATCCCGAGGAGGATCAGGACGCCCATGAACGCGAAAATGAAGCCGAGCGGCGTCAGCCCCCATGCGGTCACGGTCTCGGTGATCTGCTGCGGCCAGTACATGTTCGCCGCCAGGAACTGGAACACGCCCACGCTGCCGATGAGGAACATGACCACCGCGGTCAGGTTGAGCGCGCGGCAGGCGGTGGGCACCAGCTCGCGCAGGAATTTACCGCGCCCGACGATGAGTCCGTAGAGCAGCGCGTAGCCGCAGGCCGCGGCGGCGGCCTCCGTCGGCGTGAACAGTCCACCGTAGAGCCCGCCGAGAATCACGACCGGCATGCCGAGCGCGGGCAGCGCTCCCTTGGACTCGTTCCACAGGCGGCGAGCGTCGAACGTGCCGCGCGGCAACTTCAGGTACAGGGCGATGGCGACGACGCTGATGATGTTTCCCAACGCGAGCAGCAGCCCCGGGATGATCCCGGCGAAGAACAGGCTGACGATCGAGGTCTCGGTCACGATGCCGTACACCAGCAGGATGATGCTGGGCGGGATCAGCATGGCGATGCCGCCGGCCGTGGCGACCAGGCCACCCGAGAGCCAATCCGGATAGCCGCGCTTCTTCATCTCGGGAATCGCGATGACGCTCATCGCGGCGGCCATCGCCACGCTCGAGCCCGAGATCGCCCCGAACATGACGCACGCGAGCACGGTGGCGACACCGAAACCGCCGGGCATCCAGCCGACCAGCGAGTCGGCGAAGCGGAACAGTTGCCCCACCAGCCCCGTGCGCTCCATGAGAAAGCCGGCGAAGATGAACAGCGGGATCGCCATCAGCGAGTAGCGACCGATGAAGCTGAAGAAGGCGCGGAAGATGACGGTGGGCTCGAGCAGCGGGTCCACCATGATGTACGCCGCGGCGGCCGCACTCAACGCGATGCCGATCGGCACGCTCAGCACGAGCAGCACCAGCACCACGATCCCCACGATGTGCATCCGCCGCTCCTCTTTCGACTAGTGCATCAGTCCAACGATTGCGTCAGTCCAACGATTCGCCTGCTTCGGCCGGCTCCTCCAGCACGCTGCGGCCGCGGAGCTTCTGGATCTCGCGGTAGATCTGGAAGAACATCGATACCGCCATGAAGCCGAAGCTGACCAGCAGCGCCGAGAGGAACGGCCACATCGGAAACGCAAGGCTCTCCGTCCGGCTTTCATACTTGAAGCTGTCCTCGACCTCGGGAATGCCCCACCACACCACCGCAAGGAGGAACACGAAGGAAAAGCTGAGGGCGATGAGCTTGACCACCTCGCCGGCGAGGCGGGCGCGCGGCCCGATCGTTTCCAGTAATTCGGGGACCACCGTGACGCTTAGATGCGCGTTGTGCCGCTGCGAGATGCTGAAGTACAGAAAGACGCCGCTCAGGATAAAGAAGGTAACGGCGTCCTGCTGCCACTCATACGAGAATCCGAATGCGTAACGCCGCACGACCTCGATCAACGCGAGCAGCGTGCATCCGACCAGCAGGAGCGCCGCGGCGCGCGCCAGGAACCGGTCCTGGAACGCGCGCCAGATTTCGTACGCCTTTTCCACGCGCTCGCGCGTCCGGGTTCCGACGCGCTGCTACTTGATCACGATCTTCGAGGCGTGCTTCGAGCAGTCGACCTTCTCGATCCAGGAGCTTCCCGGCGGGTTCTTCTGCGAGAGTTCGCGACCCTCCTTGACGAACAGGTCGACCCACTTGTCCGCTGCGTTCGGAGTCTTGCTCTTCACGTAATTGACCGCCGCGTCGCCCATCGCGCCGACCATGGCGGAGACCTCCTGCGGGCTCATCCAGTACACGCCCGGCTTGGACGGGTCCTTGGTCCCGTACTTGTCGTAGGCCATCTTGTCGAAGCACCAGTTGTATTCCTTCTGCACCTGGATCGTTTCCTTGATCAACC
>JACQOK010000396.1 GCA_016202565.1 Betaproteobacteria bacterium
CCGTGCCCCCCGGCGCGCTCCTCGACCGGCCGCTCGCCGAGCTGTGCGACAAGGCGCGCCTGCTCGACCTGATCCGCCACTTCGTCATCTTCGACAACGGCATCAAGAAGGTGCCGCGCCAGCACCAGTATGCGGGCATGAAGGCAGCTCAGGAACGTTTGCGAAAGCGCGAAGGCGGCGTCATCTGGCACACGCAGGGCAGCGGCAAGAGCATTCTGATGGTGCTGCTCGCCAAGTGGCTGCTGGAGCATGATCCCGAGGCGCGCATTCTCGTCGTCACCGACCGCGACGAGCTGGACAAGCAGATCGAGGGCGTGATGAAGAACGCCGGCGTGGTGGCGGCGGACGCGCCGAGCCCGCGCATCACCACGCGCGCGGAGTTCGTCGCGAAGCTCGGTGCCACATCACCTCGCCTTTTGTGCGCGCTGGTCCACAAGTTCGACCCGGCAGATCTGAAAGGTCCGCCGCCGCCGATCCGCGGACGCTTTTACGTGTTCGTGGACGAGTGCCACCGCACCCAGGGCGGCGACATGAACCGGCAGATGAAGCGCTGGCTGGAGGGCGCGATCTTCATCGGCTTCACCGGTACGCCGCTTCTGCGCAAGGACAGAAAGACGACGCGCGAGGTATTCGGCACTTACATCCATACCTACAAGTTCCACGAGGCGGTGGCCGACAAGGTGGTGCTGGACTTGAAGTACGAGGCCCGCGATGTGCCGCAGCGCATCACCTCGCCCGGCGCGATCGAAGCCTACTTCGAGAAGAAGACCAAAGGCCTGAACAACTTCCAGAAGGCCCGCCTGCGTGAGCGCTGGGCGACGATGCAGGAACTGATGAGTGCGGGCGAACGCAAGCAGCGCATCATCCACAGCATCCTGGAGGATTTCGATCTCAAGCCGCGTCTCAACAACGATCGCGGCACGGCGATCCTGGTGGCGGCCAGCATCTACGACGCCTGCCACTACTTCCGGTTGCTGCAGAACACGACGCTCGGTCCGCACTGCGGGCTCGTCACATCCTACGAGCCGAACCACAACGCGATCTCCCGCGAGCCGGCGAACAGCGACGAGCGCTACAAGTTCGATACGTATACGCAGCACGTCCTGAAGGAAGACCAGACCACCAAGGCCTACGAGGACGAGGTCAAGCGGCGGTTCATCGAGGAGCCGGCGAACATGAAGCTGCTGGTGGTCGTCAGCAAGCTGCTCACCGGTTTCGATGCGCCGAGCTGCACCTACATCTATCTCGACAACGAGCTGCACGACCATAACCTGTTCCAGGCCATCTGCCGCACCAACCGCCTCGACGGCGACGACAAGGACTATGGCCACATCGTTGACTTCAAGGAGCTGTTCAAGGACGTGCAGGAGGCGATCGCGGTCTACAGCTCCGACGAACTCGACATCGATCAGGGCAACGGCGGCAGCAACAACGTCGAGCTGAAGGACTGGCTGAAGGAAGGCAGGAAGCAGCTCGATGCCGCGCGCGAGGCTATGCGCTATCTGTGCGAGCCCGTGCCGTTGCCGCGCGAAGTGGAGCAGTTTCTTCTCTATTTCTGCGGCGATGCCGCCAACCCGCAGGCGCTTGGCGATACCGAGCCGCTGCGCATCACGTTCTACAAGGCGGTGGCCACCTTCACGCGCGCCTACGCCGATCTCGCTCAGGATCTCGAAGATGCCGGCTACAGCGCCGTGGAGGCGTCGGCGCTGCAAAAGGAGGTGGAGTTCTACACCGACACGCGCAATGCCATCAAGCGGCACTCGGGCGAGGAGCTGGACATCAAGCCCTACGAGGCCGACATGCGGCACCTGCTCAACACTTATGTGCAGGCCGAACCGGCGGACGACCTCGGCTATCTGACCGCGCTGCCGCTGACGGATCTCATCGTCAAGACCGGCATCCACGACGCGATCGCGAGGAAGCTCAACGAAAAAGGCAAGCTGTCGAGGAACGCCATCGCGGAGGCGATCATCAACAACGTCCGCAAGACGATCATCCGCGAGCAGCTCACTGATCCACGCTTCTACGCCGAGATGTCGAAGCTGCTGCAGGATCTCATCAAACAGAGCCGGCAGGACGCCGCAGGCTACGAGAAGTTTTTGAAAAACGCTGAAGCGTTGGTGAAGCGGCTGATTGCGAAGCAACCCGATGAGGGAGTACCCGCGGCGCTGCACGGCAAGCGGGAGGCGATCGTCATCTATCGCAATCTTCCGTCGATTCTCGGGCTGCTTCCTGGCGCGGCCGAGCCCGATGGAGGTAAGAATCTCGTGACGCTCGCCTTGGAGATCGACAGGGTGATGCGCGAGCGGGCGCCGGCGGGCTGGAAGGGCGATCAGGCGCGCGAGGCGCAGGTGCGGAATGCCTTGTACCCGTTGCTTGACCGAAACCGCGAGGCGACTCTCGCGCTGTTCGAACTGGTCAAGAATCAGCCGGGATATTGATGCCAGACATGATCCAGATCGGCGAGATCGCCATTGCCGTGACGCGCAAGGACATCAAGCATGTCCACCTGTCGGTGCACCCGCCGAATGGACGCGTGACATTGGTCGCGCCGAAGGGGACGCGCAATGAAGTGGCCCGCGCGTATGCGGTATCCAAGCTTGGCTGGATACGGAACCAGCAGGCGAAGCTGCGGGCACAGGCGCGGGAGGCACCCCGTCGATTCGTTGAACGTGAGAGCCATTACCTCTGGGGCAGGCGTTACCTGCTCTCGGTGAGGGAGGCAGAGGCCAAACCTTTCGTCAGCCTCAGTCACCGCCGTGTCACGCTCACCGTGCGCCCCGGCAGCAGCAGCGCAAAGCGCGCGGCGGTCATGCACGAATGGCACAAGTCCCTCCTGCACGTTGCCGTACCAGAATTGATCCGCAGATGGGAGCCGAAGCTGGGCGTGGAAGTGGCCGGATACTTCCTTCAGCGCATGAAAACAAAGTGGGGCGGCTGTAACCACCGTGCGCGGACCATCCGGCTGAACACCGAGCTCGTCAAGAAACCCAAGGACCTGCTCGAGTACGTGGTGCTGCATGAAATGCTTCACCTGATCGAATCCACGCATAGCGAGCGGTTCCTCAGTCTGGTGAACAAGCACTACCCCGCATGGCGGGAGGCCAGGGCTGAGCTGAACGAGCTGCCTCTGAGCGCGGAGACGTGGAGGCTATAGACGTGCGCCTACACCGGTCGTTCCCGTTGCGTCTCCTGTAAGGAGGTTATCAGTCGAACCAGCGGCGCTTGAAGGTGACCGCTGCGCTGTTGGGACCCGCGCCGGCGGGGTCGATCCAGAGCACTTTCCCCGGGTGCTTCACCGCCACGCCGTTGAAGCGCTCGCGCAGCCAGTCGCACACGAAGGCGTGGATATCGGCTTCCCACACCGAGGTCCGGGCTTTCATCGTCACCGAGCCGTTGTGGTGCTGATCGGGCAGGAGCCACAGTTCCGCCGGGGCTTTCATCTGGTCGAAGAGACGCAGCACTTCTTCGAGCGGCGCCCGCGGGTCGTACTCGCCGGTCACGATCAGCGTGGGGCAGGCGATTTTGTCCATGAGTCCTTCCATCGTCATGGCGGCGACGACGCGATCGAGTTCTTCCTCGCTGGAGGACTGGGTGAGGTAGGCGAAGAGCTGCTTGTAGCGCGGCGACTCCTCCGTCATGAGGTAGTACTTGTCGGCGAAGGACGCCCACGGCGCCGCCGCCGCGCGGATGCGATGCTCCGTCGCCGCGATGCGCATGCCCCAGTGCGAGCCGAAACTCAGCGCGTAGACGCCGATTTTTTCGGGATCGACTTCGGGCCGTTTCAGGAGGTAGCTGATGGCGGCGCTCGCGGCGTCCTCGTAGTTGTCCGCCGTCAGCCGGATCCCGCGCAGGTTGCTCTCACCCTGGCCGGGCCCGTCGAACGAAAACGCGTGCATGCCGCGCTGGAGCGCCTGGTTGTAATAGGGATGAGGCCAGGCTTCCTTCGTCTGGTCGCAACCCGGCACATAGAAGACGAGCGGCTTGCGGCCTTCGCCTGGCGCGAGGTGGAGATTGCCCGAGACGACCGTCCCATTCCAGGGAATGTCCACGTGCTCGATGCGGTAGGGCGCGTACTCGCGCACCTTGTCGTAGCAGCGCATCAAGCCGCCGTGCAGAAAGCGCTTCTCGTCGTTGGTCTGGAACACGACGTGCTGCGCGTCCTGGTACTGCAGCGCCGCCTGGAAGTAGAGCTCCATCGCGGTTTCGCGGTGGCCGGCTTCGGCTTCCGCTTGGGCGAGTCGCTCCGACCGGCGCGCCGCGAGGCCCATGTGCTTGGCGATCATGTCGTGGCTGCGCACGGTGCGCGGGAGCCGCCCGCGGCCGTCCGGTTGGAAGTGGAAGACCTTGCCGGTCTCCTTGATCATCCAGTCGAAGAACCACTGCTGGTCGTCGCGCCGCAGGTGCGGCCGGCCCGCCTTCGGGCTTTTAGGGCTTGGCATTGCGTGTCACCTTTCCGGAAAAGACTTCGGCTAATAATGCGATTTGAAGCTCACGCCGCCGCGCTTGATCAGTTCATCGAGATCGATATAGGACCGCTTGGTTTTCTTGTCGACCGTAAACTGCATTTTCCGGTTGGATTCCGTCGTGGCGCGCACCGCCAGCAGTTGCAGGCCTTCCTTGACTTCCCACTCGTGCGCGCCGGCGATCCCGGGTGGAGCGTAGATGGCCGTTCCGGGGCCGACGTCATATTCCTTGCCCTCGATATCGCGCACAGTGGCGTGCCCCGAGAGCACGTAATAGAAAGCTTCGATCGGATGCCAGTGGAGCTGCTCGATCGTTCCCGCTTCATAACTCGCGAAGCCTACACGGACGCGGTCGGTCGGCACTTCCGGACAGCCGACAAGCCGCTTCATCGTCTGGCCTGCCGTCACGCCGGCCTGCGACTTCACCCTCGCCTGATCGATCACTTTCAAAGTCGATTTGACTTCCATGCCTGCTGCTCCTTTCATCCTGGTATAGCGAGTCGAACGATGATAGCACCGGCGTGTCGTTCCGCGCGTGGGTGTCCGCTCCCGGCCTCGCATTCTATCGGTTTTCCCGCCCTCCAATCCCTCAGGTCCACCACTCAGGGGTGCCCTTGTCGCACACCACTCATCACCGGTCGCCGTGGAATGCGATAATTTGGCGCTGCTCTTTATTTACCTGCGAGGGAATGTCATGTCCAAACGCTGGAAGAACCGTCCGGAAGGATCGAACTGGGGTGAATTCGGGGACGACGATCAACGCGGCCGGATGAATCTGCTCACCGCCGAGCGGCGGCTCGCCGCGTTGAAGGAAGTGAAGACGGGGCAGGTGTTCTGTCTCAGCCACCCGCTCGACCGGCCGGGAGGAAACGTCCTCAATCCGAACCGTTACCCGCCGGTTTTCCACCCGGTCAACCGCAACGGTCGTGCTTACTTCAACCTCGCCATGGGAGAAATCGACCCGCGCTTCACCGACGTCGGCTCCGACGAGGCGATCATGTTGTACTCGCAGTACTCCACACACTGGGATGGTTTTGCGCACAAGGGTTCACAGTTCGACGCGGACGCCGACGGCGTGGCGGAGAAGGTTTCGTACAACGGGTTTCGCATCGTGGACAGCGCGGGTCGAGGTCTCTACGGCGAACTCGGCGCAGTTGCCGTCTCCGTTGCGGAAATGGCCGTGGGCGGCGTGCAGGGCCGCGCGGTGATGATCGACCTGCGCCACCATTTCGGGGATGAGCGCGTCGACGTGACCTTCGAGATGCTCGAGCGTGTCATGAAAGCCGACGCGGTAACGGTGGAAAAGGGCGACATCGTGTGCGTGCACACCGGCCTGGGGCAGCTCATCCGGGAGGCCGAAGGCAGGCTCGACAGCTCGATCAAGACGAAATGCGCCGTGCTCGACGGCTACGACAAGCGGCTGCTGGAGTGGATCGCCGACAGCGGACTTGCGGCAATCGCCGCCGACAATCTCGCCGTGGAGCGCTCGTCCACGCTCGGTGTCGATCCGCGCGCACCGCATCGCGGGCCGCAACTGCCGCTGCACGAACATTGTCTGTTCAAGCTGGGAATCCACCTCGGCGAATTGTGGTACCTGACCGAACTCGCGGCATGGCTGCGCGCGAACCGCCGCAGTCGCTTCCTGCTGACCGCGCCGCCGCTGCGCATGCCCGGAGCGGCAGGCTCACCCGTCACGCCGGTCGCTACGGTGTAGCGGGAGGCCGTGAGATCGGGAGGTCGGGAGATCGGAAGTCGAGCAAGGCTTTTTTCGCTCTCACGCCCTGACGCTCTCACGTTGTTTGGGTGTGTCGTTCCGCAAGTGCGGCATTTCTCATGCGCGCGAGGACCGCGCTCAGTACGACACCGACCAGGCACAAAACGCTGATGCCGATAAAGCCCCATGTGAACGTGCCCGCTTCGTCGCGCACCATGCCGAGCGCATAGGCGGACAGCATGCCGCCGAGATTGGCGAAGAGATTGCTGAACCCGATGGCCGTGCCTACGGTACGCTGCCCTAAGACCTCGATCGGAACGAAGAACAGCGGGCCGAAGTAGAACTGCAGGAACACCGAGCCCGTCGCGACCACCAGCAACAGCACCGGAACCGAGTCGACTACGACCAGCAGGGTGGAGGCGCAAGCCAGGACTGCCAGAGAGCCGCCGATGACGAGAGGCGGATTCTTCATGCGATCGGATACGTATCCGCCGAGCGCGTTCGACGGCGCGGTGAAAGCAGCGCTCATCGCGGTCACGAGACCGGCCGCCGCCAAACTGAATCCGCGGTCGGTCACCAGCAGCGACGGCAGCCAGAAGTTGAACGCGGTGACCACGCTGAATCGAATGAACTGGATGGCGCTGCACACCCACAGGATCCTGTGCCTGAACAAACGCAAGGCATCAAGCATGCCGACGTGCGGCCCCGTCTCCCTGCGCGGTTTCTCACTGGCGTGGGAACGGAACACGAGCGCCGCGGCCATTCCCAGAGCCGCAAAGAGAATGAACGTGTAGCGCCAGCCCAAGTGCTGCGCGAGGAAGGGACCGGCGAGAGAGACCAGTATCGTGCCAGAGAATCCGCCCACCATGTAAAGGCTCATCGCCGTCGCCCGGCGCTCCGGCGGGAACCAGGACGCGAGCAGCGAGAGGCCCGGCGCGAACATGAGCGCGCGGAACGCTCCCGCGGCGAGCAGGTTGAGCACCGCGAGCCAGAACGCGTGGATCAGGCCCAGACTCAACGACAGCGCCGACCATCCCAGAAGTCCGATGAAGAAAAGACGCTTCGGACCATAGCGGTCGGAGAGAAAACCCGCCGGAATCTGCCCCAGTCCATAGCTCAGCGTCGCCGCCGCAGACAGCATGCCGGCCTGCGCGAAGCTGATCTGCAGGTCGTCGCGGATCAGCGGAAGAAAAAGCGCGAGGCCGCCGAAAGTCAGGCCATGAAAGACCTGACAAAGGATCGCAAGCGTGACGGTCGTGGTGCCGTCACGCTTCGACTGTGATATCCCTGGAGTCGCAGTGAGATTTTCCGCGCGCATGGCACCGGCAAGATAACATCCCGCCGCGGCCCGGGATTGACGTGGATCAAATTGACGGGAGGTCGAGAGATCGGGAGATTGCAAGTACAGAGGGATATGCTCCTTCGCCCTTACAATCTAACGCTCCCCCGCTCTCCCGCCGCACGTCACTGCGGCGGGATGCCCGCCACCTGCGCCGCCTTCTTGTAGCGGGCGATTTCCTTCGGCAGGAGGTCTGCGAGCTGCGCCGGGGGGAGCGGCCACCCCGCAACACCTTGGGTGTCGAGGAATTTTTTCATCTCAGCGCTCGCCACCACCTTGTTGACGGCTGCATTGATGACGCCGATGCGTTCCGACGCAATGCCCGCCGGCGCGAAAAGCCCCCACCACAGCTCGTAGCTGTATCCCGGCACGCCGGACTGCGCGATCGAAGGCAGGTTGGGAAAGAGAGGAGAGGGCTCCAGGCTGGTCACGCCGAGTATCCGCACCCGCCCTGCGTTGATCTGCGGCAGCAGCGCCGAGGAGCTCGAGATCACGATTTCCACTTCGCCGGAGGCGAGCGCCGTGACCGCCGGCGCGATGCCCTTGTACGGCACGTGGACCATCTGCACGCCTGCGGCCGCGGCAAACAGGGAGCCGGAGAAGTGGTTGTTGCCGCCGGCCCCGGACGAGCCATAGTTCAGCCTACCAGGGTTTTTCTTCGCGAGCGCGATGAGTTCCTGCACGTTTTTCACCGGCAGCGACGGATGGACCGCCAGCAGCATGGGCGCCCTCGCGAACATCGCGACCGGGACGATCGCCTTCGCCGGGTCGAACGGCAGCTTCGCGCGCACCGCGGCGGTCGCCGGATACGACGAGGTGGTGGAAAGCAGCGTGTGGCCGTCGGGCTCCGCCTTGCTGGCCATTTCGGCCCCGATCATCCCGCTCGCGCCGGGACGGTTCTCCACAATTACGTTCTTGCCCCAAATGTCGCCGAGGCGCTGCGCAATCGCGCGGGCGATGACGTCGGTCGAGCCGCCGGCGCTGTACGGCAGGATGATCTGCACGTTTTTCGATGGATAGGCACCCTGTGCCGCGGCGTCCGGCGCGGCGCCCGCCCACACCGCGGCGCACAGCGCCGGCACAACCAGCCGCAATCGGAATTGCATGGTCTTCATACCGTCTCTTCCTTTCACAAGTTTGATCAAAACCCAGTTTCCTTTGGAGCGGAAAACCAAGGATACCGCTTCGCTGCTTGCGTGTCCGTGTTTCAAAGACTGGCCGCGCCCGCTGCTGCTCCGATGATGACGGCGGTTACCAGCAGCAGCACCGGAGATACGCCGAAACGCTCCGCGCCGAACACCAGCGCCGAGCCTGCCAGCAGCGCCGGATGCAGCTCGACCACGGGGCGTGCGAGCGCGACGAGCGTGACCGCCAGCAGGCCGACCGCCGCAGCGGCGGCAAAGCGCCCGAAGGCGCGGAACCGCGCGTAGCGATTGAGGCGCGCCACCACGCCCGCGGATCCGGCCGCGAGCAGCACGGGAACGGCGAACACCGTAGCGGTGGCAGCCAGCGCGCCCGCAACGCCCGCAACGTAATAACCCACGAACGCGGCGAGAATCAGGACCGGGCCCGGCGTGGCATAGGCAAACCCCACACCGATCGCGAATTGCTGCGGCGTGAGCCAGCCCGTGTCTGCCACCGTGATGCGTTCCACCAGGGGCAGCGCTGCGCCGCCGCCGCCGAAGGCCACGGCGCCCACCACGAGAAAGCGCACGCTCAGCTCGACGAGATCAACCATCACCCCGGCCCCCGCCAAGCAAGGCACCGATAAGGCCCGCGCCCACGACGATGACTACCGCGTGGACGAAGAACCCCAGCACGCAGCTCGCCACCAACACGACGGCAAGCACCGGGCTGCCGGCTTCGCTGCGCGCAAGCCGCCACATCGCCGCCGCGAGCAACCCGACCACGCCGACCTGCACTCCCGCCAGCGCGCCTCGGACCCATGGTTGATCCGGCAGGGCGAGCGAGCCGGCCGCCACCGCGGTCATCAGCGCCGCCGCCGGCGCGATAAATGCGGCTGCGGCAATGATCGCCCCCGGCCAGCCATGCAGCCGCCAGCCGAGATACGCGACCACCTGAACTCCCGTGGATCCGGGCAGCGCCTTGGTAAACGCCAAGGCCTCGCTGATGTCGCGTTGCTGCAGCCACTGGCGTCGGTCGACCAGGCCGCGTTGCAGCAATGCAAGCGTCGCGCCCAGCCCGCCGAAGGCAAGAGCCCCGAGCCGCAGCAATTCCGCAGCCATGGCGGGCAATCCGGGAATCTGTTTGCGGTTCATCGGTCGGCTCCTCTTCCTGCCGGATTGCCAATCACGATTCGCGGGTCGCGCCGTTTATTGGGACGGAGAAGGGATGAAGGATCTGTTATTCTTGCTTCAATCCCATGCCGGCGCCCGCCCCTTCGGATTCGCGATCCTGCCGTCGGGCCGCTTTAGCGCGAAGATTTTTTTCATCTCCTCGCCGGTCAACTCGAAATCGAAAACGTTGAGGCTCTCGGCGATATGCCTGGGGTTCGATGAGCGCGGGATTGCTGCGATATTTCCCTGCTGCATCAGCCAGCGCAGCGCGATCTGCGCGATCGTCTTGCCCTTCTTGTTCGCGATTTCAGTCAACACCGGGTCGTTGAACAGGCGGCCGCGCGCGAGCGGGCAGTAGGCCGTAAAGACGAGCCCCATTTTGCGGCAGTACGCCAGAACCTTGGATTGGTCGAGATACGGATGATACTCGGCCTGCAGGGTTACGAGCGGCTCGGGGCAGAGGCGAATCGCTTCTTCGAGCAGCGCGATGTTGAAATTCGCCACCCCGATGTGACGCGTGAGGCCGTCGCGCTTCGCCTTCGCGAGCGCCCTCATGGTTTCCGCGAGCGGAATATTGTCGACCGTCGGCCAGTGCACGTGCAGCATGTCGACGTAATCGACCTGGAGGTTCCTGAGGCTCTCGTCGACCGAGCGCGCGAAGTCGGCCGCGCGCAAATACTCGTGCGAGACCTTGGTGCACAGGAAAATTTCCTTCCGCGGCACGCCGGAAGCGCGGATGCCTTCGCCCGCGCCTTTCTCGGAACCGTATTTCCATGCGGTATCGATGTGGCGGTAGCCCAGTTTCAGCGCGGTCGCGACGGTTTCACCGCAATCGCCCAACTGCGACGTGCCGAAACCGATGGCCGGAATTTCCGCGCCGTGCACGGACAGGTTGGGAATGGCAGGTTGTGTCATCATCTCCTCGCAGGAAGGTAAACTTGATAGGCGTTGCTCACGGCGGGATGATTATAACCACTGCGCTGCGCAGCAACGAGGAGGAGAGAACGATGACCCGGTTCAAAGCATCTGCGGTGACCGCGGCGCAGGCATGCACGGCTTGCTGACCGACCTTGATCTTGCAAAGCGCAGTGACGAAAAGAAGTGAGGGGTGGAAGTGACGCCTTGCGGTATTTAGCCCGCGTAGCCTGGATGGAGTGAAGCGCAATCCAGGAATGGCGTTTGCTGAAATTTTTCCCCCCGGATTTCGCTTCGCTGCATCCGGGCTACGCCGAAGCTCTCGTCACCTTCTCCCGTCGCCCTTTCTATTTGACGACTGTCCACGGGCTCGACTTGTCGAGCGCGTATTTCTTCACCGCCTTCTCGTCGAAGCCGAAGCCCAGGCCGGGCGACTTGTGCAGGATCAGGTTGCCGTTCTTGTGCGGGAGCTGCTTGTCGATCAGGCGCCGGAAGTTGAGCACTTGATCGTCGATGAAGAACTCGACGTAGCGCGCGTTCGGTGTGGCCGCGACCAGCGGCGCGTGCACGTCGTGGAACCAGTGCGGGCACATGGTGACGCCGTAGGAGGCGGCGGTCGCGGCGATGCGCTTCCATTCCGTGATGCCGCCGCACACGCACGCATCGGTCTGCAGGATTTCGGCGCCGCGCTTGTCCAGCAGTTCCTTGTGATACCAGCGGCCGTAGGCGATTTCGCCGGTGGCGACAACGACCGGCGTCAGCTCGGCGAGCTTGGCGTGGCTGTCGATATCGTCGGGTCCGAACGGCTCCTCGATCCAGTACGGGTCGTAGGGCTCGTAGCGCCTCATGTAGGTGAGCGCGGTCGGCACGTCGCTCCAGGCGTTGTTGGCGTCGAGCGTCAGTACGATATCCGGGCCCACAGCCTCGCGCGCCGCCTTGATGCGCGCTTCCTCTTCGCGCGGCGAGAGGCGTCCCACTTTCATTTTTACCGCCTTGAAGCCGGCCTTTACGTACGCGGCCATCTCGTCGCCGAGTTTCTTCGGCGTCTTGCCTTCCAGGTAATAACCGCCGCTCGCGTAGGCCGGCACCTCGTCCATGACGTAGGCGCCGAGATATTGATGGAGCGGGAGCTGCGCGCTGCGCGCGTTCAAGTCCCACAGCGCAATGTCGAGGATGCTGATGGCCCGCATGACGCTCCCCGAGCGGCCTTGCAGCAGGGATTCCTGGTACATCTCCTGCCACAACCCTTCGACGCGCAGCGCATCCTGACCGATCAGCTTCTTGGCGAGCAGTTCCTCGACCGCGACCTTGGCGATGTTCCCGCCGGCGCTGCCGACGTAACAAAAGCCGATGCCCTCGACGCCGTCGGTGGAACGCACCCTGACCAGGCAGTAGTCGCGCGCGGAGACGGTGCGCGTGGCAAAGGAGGTGGCGACATCGAGCGGCGCGCGCGCGATGCAGACGGAAACAGACTGGATTTTCGGCATTTTCTTGCTCTCTTGTGCGGGAAAACCCGTATAATGCCACCCTTTTTTGGGCCGGAGCCACAGCTTTGAGGACGGTATGACCCCGCCGCTGTTTCATCTTGCGTTTCCCGTCACCGATCTTGCCACGGCGCGCGCCTTCTACGGCGGGCTGCTGGGCTGCACCGAAGGCCGCAGCTCAGACAAGTGGATCGATTTCAATTTTTATGGACACCAGGTCGTCGCGCATCTGGCGCCGGGCGAGACAGGACACCGCCATACGAGCGCGGTTGACGGCGACAACGTCCCGGTGCGCCACTTCGGCGTGATCCTGCCGATGGAGGAATGGGAATCATTGGCAGAGAAACTCCAGAAGGCGCAGATGAAGTTCATTATCGAACCGCACGTACGCTTCAAGGGCCAAGTCGGGGAGCAGGCCACCATGTTCTTCCTCGACCCGTGCGGCAACGCGCTCGAATTCAAAGCGTTCAATGACCCTTCTCGACTATTTGCCAAGTAAAGCGGTTGACCGATGCGCGGGACTGTCACTAAACTGCGCATTCCAATATAGACAGTCACTACAGTAAGGATTAGGAGGGAACATGCGTCATTTGTCGAAAGCCCTGCTTTTTGCCGCCGGCGCGCTGCTCGCCTGGCCGGGCGCGGCTCAGCAGAAGGTCACGCTCTCGATCGCCACGGGCCCCACCGGCGGGGTCTACTACCCGATGGGCGGGGGCATGGCGAACATCCTGTCCAAGAGCGTGCCGGGCCTGAGCGCGACGGCAGAATCCACCGCGGGCTCGATCGCCAATCTCGAGTTCATTTTGACGAAGAAGGCGGACGTCGCGCTTTCGATGGCGGATGCGAGCTGGGACGCATACAAGGGCGAGCAGAAGTTCAAGGGCAGGCCGGTGCCGGTGCGGGGCCTGATGGTGCTCTATCCCAACCGCTTCCACATCGTCACGCTCGAAGGCCTCGGCATCAACAAGGTTTCCGACCTCAAGGGA
>JACQOK010000379.1 GCA_016202565.1 Betaproteobacteria bacterium
AGATCGACGACTACTACGAGCCCTTCACCTTCGACTACGAGCACCTGCAATCGGCGCCGGAAAGCGCCACCATGCCGGTGGCGCGACCGGTGTCGCTGATCACCGGACAGCGCATGGAGAAGATCGAGTGGGGCCCGAACTGGGAGGAGATCCTGGGCACCGAGTTCCACAAGCGGTCCAAGGACCAGAACTTCGACCAGATCCAGAAGGAAATCTACGGGCAGTTCGAGAACACCTTCATGATGTACCTGCCGCGGCTCTGCGAGCACTGCCTCAACCCGACCTGCGTGGCGTCCTGTCCTTCCGGTTCGATCTACAAGCGCGTGGAAGACGGCATCGTGCTGATCGACCAGGACAAATGCCGCGGCTGGCGCATGTGCGTTTCGGGCTGCCCGTACAAGAAGATCTACTACAACTGGTCGACCGGCAAGGCCGAGAAGTGCATTTTCTGCTATCCGCGGATCGAGTCCGGCCAGCCGACGGTGTGCTCCGAGACCTGCGTCGGCCGCATCCGCTATCTCGGCGTGCTGCTTTACGACGCCGATCAAATCGAAAAAGCGGCAAGTGTCGCGAACGAGCAGGACCTTTATGGCGCGCAGTTGAGCGTCTTCCTCGATCCGCACGCGGCCGAAGTCCAGGAGCAGGCGCGCAAGGACGGCGTGCCGGAAGCGTGGTTGACGGCCGCCCGGATTTCACCGGTGTACAAGATGGCGATGGAATGGAAGATCGCCTTCCCGCTGCATCCGGAGTACCGCACGCTGCCCATGGTGTGGTACGTGCCGCCGCTCTCCCCGATCAGTGCCGCCGCCAATAGCGGCAAGATCGCGGCAAACGGCGTGCTGCCCGACGTGAAATCGCTGCGCATCCCGCTCAAGTATCTCGCCAATCTCCTCACCGCAGGAGACGAGGCGCCGGTCGCGCTTGCGCTGGAGCGCATGCTGGCGATGCGCGCCTTCATGCGCGATCGGCATGTCGAGTGCAAGGAAAGCGTAGAAGTATTAGCCCAGGTCGGATTGTCCGTCGACCAAGTCGAGGAGATGTACCGCTATCTCGCGATCGCCAACTACGAAGACCGCTTCGTGATTCCGACCACGCACCGCGAATACGCCGAGAACGCCTTCGACCTGCGCGGCGGGTGCGGCTTTTCGTTCGGCAACGGCTGCTCGGACGGTGAGTCTGAAACGAGCCTCTTCGGCGGCAAGAAGCGCAAGGCGGTCCCGATCAAACAGGTTGCGTGAAAAGCATTGGCCACAGAGGTCACAGAGAGCACAGAGGGTATTCGCATATGAAAGAAAGTTGTCTCAACAATGTCGTTCGCCTCGATGGTAACGCGGGGGAGTCGAGAGGCGGACAGTTATCTACTGTTCATCCCTCGGCTCTGTCGCTTCACTCCTACGCTCGGGACGAACGGAAGGTGATGTTTGATGTTCTCTGTGACCTCTGTGTTCTCTGTGGCTGATTGGTTTTAACGATATGAAGACATTCAAAGTATTGGCGGCGCTGCTCGATTATCCGCAGCAGGAACTCATCGACGCGCTGCCCGAACTCGCGCAGGCGCTCGATGCCGAGAAGCTGCTCAAACCGGAGGAGCGGCGCGCGCTCGAGGAGCTGTTCGCCGAATTGCGCGGCAATGAACTCATGACGCTGCAGGAAAAATACGTGAGCCTGTTCGACCGCGTGCGTTCGCTGTCGCTGCACCTCTTCGAGCACGTGCACGGCGAATCGCGCGACCGCGGACAGGCGCTGGTGGATCTCCAGCAACTCTACGCCCGCCACGGGTTCACGCTGGCGTCGAATGAGCTGCCGGATTATTTGCCGGCGTTTCTCGAGTTCCTGGCGCAGCGGCCGTTCAAGGAAGCGCAGGGGCTGCTGGCGGACACGGCGCACATCCTGCAGGCGATTGCGGCACGCCTTGCCAAGCGCGGCAGCACCTACGGTGCGGCGCTCCGTGCCCTGGTCGCGTTATCGGGAGAAAAGGTCGACACGGTCGTGGTCGACGACGCCGAGGTGCGCAAGGAAGACGATCCGGCCACCCTTGACAAGCTGTGGCAGGAGGCCCCGGCATTCGGCGCCGGCTCCGCAAGCTGCGCAAGCGGCGGGAAGCAAGGCGAGGTTTCCGTGATCCAGTTTCACCGAGGAGCAGCACGATGAGCTATCTCCACGACTTTGTGTTCGGCGTGTATCCCTACATCGCGCTGGCGGTGTTCCTGGTCGGGAGCCTCGTCCGCTTCGACCGCGAGCAGTACACGTGGAAAAGCGATTCGAGCCAGCTCCTGCGGCAGGGACAGCTGCGGCTCGGCAGCAATCTGTTCCACATCGGCATCCTGGCGCTCTTTCTCGGGCATCTTGTCGGGCTGCTGATGCCCAAGGAGCTGTATCACGCCTTGGGCCTTTCGACCGCGGCGAAGCAGATGCTCGCGATCGTGGCCGGCGGCGTTTTCGGCAGCATGTGCCTGATCGGGCTCATCCTGCTGGTTCACCGGCGGCTCACCGAGCCGCGCATCCGCGCGACTTCGACCCGCATGGACATTTTCATCCTGTTCTGGATTCTCGCGACGCTCACGATCGGGCTGATCAGCATCTTCGTCTCGCTGGGGCACCGCGACGGCTCGGTGATGGTGCTGCTCGCAAGCTGGGCGCAGTATATCGTCACTTTCCGCGCCGATGCGGCGAATTTCCTCGTCGACGTGCACTGGCTCTACAAGGTGCATCTCGCCTTCGGTATGACGTTGTTCGTGCTGTTTCCGTTTTCAAGATTGGTGCACGTCTGGAGCGGATTCGCGGTTCTGACGTACGTCACCCGGGCCTATCAGATCGTGCGCAGCAAGGGCTAGGCCGCTTGAGCCTGCATGGGTGCCGCCGCGCGCACCGTTCTGCCGTGCAACGCGTGGTTGAGCATCAGCGCGATCGTGAACACGACCAGCGCGCCACCCTGATGCGCGGCGGCGAGGGCGACCGGTACGGCCAGAAGCAGCGTGCCGATGCCGAGCGCAATCTGGACTGCCAGCGCTGCGAGCAGCCAGTGAAACAGCGCCCGTGCGCGCTGCGGCAGCTCGAGCGTCCGCGCCTGCCACCAGGTCCAGGGCGCGAGGATCGCCAGCAACCACGCGATGAGACGATGGTTGAACTGGACGGTGGCCATGTTGTTGAAGACGTTTTCGTACCAGGGTTCGAGCATGAACAGCTCAGGCGGCACGAGATGCCCGTTCATGAGCGGAAACGTGTTATAGGCTGACCCGGCGCGGATGCCGGCGACGAATCCGCCGGACAGCACCATCAGCAACACCAGGGCGGTAAGCCCCCATCCCCACCGGCGCAAGCGACGCACCGCACCACTGTCGGCTGCCTCCCGCGCTGGCGCCAGGAGCTCGAGAGCGATCCACAGCATCGCGCCATAGATCGCGAAGGCGAGTGCCAGATGGGCGGTGAGCCGGTACTGGCTCACGCGAGGATCGTCGATCAATCCGCTCTTGACCATGTACCAGCCCAGGACGCCTTGCAGCGCGCCCAACACAAAAATGCCCGTCAGCTTGAGACCGAGCGCCGCGTCGATCTTGCGGTGCACAAGAAAGTAGGCGAGGGGGGCGAAAAACGCGAATCCGATCAGGCGGCCGAGCAGGCGGTGAAAGTACTCGAGCCAGAAGATGCCCTTGAATTCCTCCAGGCTCATCCCGTGGTTGACCTTCTGATACTCAGGCGTGTCCTGGTATTTCCGGAACAGTTCGGCCCAGTCCCCATCGGTGAGCGGCGGCAGGGTGCCGACGAGGGGCTGCCACTCGACGATCGACAGGCCCGAGTGCGTCAGCCGCGTGACCCCGCCGAGTACGACCATCCCGAACACCAGCGCGCAACACGCCAGCAGCCATATTCCCACCTGGGCGCGCGTGCGGTCCGGGGCCCCCGTCCCTTGAAGCTTCGGTGTCATAACGCGAAACGCTGGATCCCTGGCTGTTTCGACCAGGCGATTCTATGCCGCCGGCGGCGCTGGCGGTGATTGCGTCCGAAAAAGGTTGATCTGCATCAAACTTTTTCCACGGATTGCTTCACTGCGGCGCGGGCGCGCGGTGTTTCGTCTTTTCGAAAGCTTGATATGCATCATGTTTTTTTCCGCAGGGGCTGAATTAGATTCACGCGTATCACGTTGCAGTACGGCGATTTCGCCCAACAACAAAGGAGGACCTTATGGCTGAAGTGACGCGCGACCCCGGCCCGACCCCCGACGAACTGGAAGAGGGCATTCCGATCATGCAGCAGGTTCTGGACAACCCGTTCCTGTTGCTCTTCCTCGGCATTGCGATGCCCACGGTTCTTTATATCGTCTGGGGTGTGATGGAGATCGTCTCCATTCCGGTCGGCAAGTAAGCCGCCGCCGGCGCCCCCCATAACCCGCTTAAGGAGAACGCCCCATGAGCGCTATCCAGCCGCCGCCCGCGCGAGTGTGGTGGAAGCAGCCGCTCGACCGTCTCGAGGGCACCTGGATCGTCCTGGCCCTGATCTGGTGCCTCGTCATGTTTTTCATGATGCCCTACTGGCACCTGTTCGGAAAACAGAACCTCGCCAACGAGGCCTACCGCACGACTCCGGAAGCGTACACCAGGAAGACGCAGGAAATGGTCGACAAGTACACCGTGCGCAAGGAGACCGAGCAGCAGATACCGGTCGTCCATCCGCCCGAGGGCAGCGACGTTTACCTGATCGCGCGGCTGTGGAACTGGTGGCCGATGCTCGAGCTCGAATCCGGCAAGAGCTATCGCCTGCATCTCATGTCTATGGACTGGCTGCACGGGTTTTCGCTGCAGCCGGAAAACATCAACATCCAGGTGCATCCCGGCTACGACCACGTGCTCACCATCACGCCCACCGCACCGGGAACGTACTCAATCATCTGCAACGAGTATTGCGGCATCAATCATCACACGATGTCGAGCAAGCTCTACGTCAAATAGGGGGAGCGGCGATGGCTATCAATCGGATGTTCCGTACCTGCCCGACCAGCGGCCTGACGTTTCACGAGCCGGCGGAAGCCCTGATGAAGGCGAACGCCGTTGCGGGCGTGGTATCGCTGCTCGTGGGCGGGGTTCTCGCGCTGCTGGTGCTGCTCACGCGCTGGCCGGCAGTGCACCTGCTGCCGGCCGACTGGTTCTACCTCGTGCTCACCGGACACGGGCTGGACATGCTCGTGTTCTGGATCATTTTCTTCGAAATTGCCGTCCTCTATTTTTGCGCGTCCACCCTGCTGCGGTGCCGGCTCGCGACCCCGAAGATGGCGTGGCTTGGGTTCTGGCTGATGATCCTCGGTGCGCTCATGAACAACTTCGCGGTGTTCAAGGGCGATTCGAGCGTGATGTTCACCTCGTATGCGCCGATGGGGGCGCACCCGGCGTTCTATCTCGGTCTCATCCTCTTTGCAGTGGGCGCGCTGATCGGCTGTTTCGTCTTTCTCGGCACGCTGGTGGTGGGCAAGGCGGAGGGCACTTACAACGGTTCGATCCCGCTTGTCACCTTCGGCGCGCTGACGGCCTGCATCATCGCGGTTTTCACCATCGCCGCGGGCGCGATCATCCTGATTCCGACGTTCCTGTGGTCGGTGGGGCTGATCCCGAACATCGACTCGCTGATGTACCGCACGGTGTGGTGGGCTTTCGGCCACTCTTCGCAGCAGGTCAACGTGTCCGCGCACGTGTCGGTGTGGTATGCCATCGCCGCCATCGTGTTCGGCGCAAAGCCGCTGTCCGAAAAGGTGAGCCGCACCGCGTTCTTTCTCTACATCCTGTTCCTCCAGCTCGCCTCGGCGCACCATCTGCTCGCCGACCCGGGATTGACCTCGAACTGGAAGATCTTCAATACGAGCTACGCGATGTACCTGGCGGTGCTCGCGAGCATGATACACGGGCTCACTGTCCCGGGCGCGATCGAGGTTGCGCAGCGCGAGAAGGGCTACACCAAGGGGCTCTTCGAATGGCTGAGGAAGGCGCCGTGGGGCAACCCGGTGTTCTCCGGCATGTTCATGTCGCTCGTCGGATTCGGCTTTCTCGGCGGAATTTCGGGTGTCGTTCTCGGCACCGAGCAACTGAATTTGATCATGCATAACACGCTGTACGTTCCCGGGCACTTTCACGCCACGGTGGTGATCGGCACGACGCTCGCGTTCATGGCGCTCACCTATTTCCTGATTCCGACGTTGTTCCGCCGCGAAATCATGTTCCCGAAGCTCGCGCAGTGGCAGCCCTATCTGTTCGGACTCGGCATGTCGGCGTTCGCTCTCTTCATGAGGGGGGCGGGGACGCTCGGCGTGCCGCGCCGGCACTGGGACCTGACGATGGCGGGAAACCTGCTGCCGCACGAATGGCCCGGCACCGCGTACCTGATGGTGGGGCTGTTCGCGATCAGCGGGCTGGTGGCGATCGTCGGCGGCGCCGCGTACCTGCTGATCACCGTGGGCTCGGTGTTCTTCGGCAAGCGCATCGAAACCCCAGGCTACAAGCGGGTGCGCGTGGCCGAAGGCATGGCCGCTCCGGTGCCGGCACAGCCGGTGGCGGCGGCGATCACCGGCCACGGCAGCGTGGGCATGGGCGGCATGGTCGCGCCGGGCACCTTTGCACTGGCGATGGTACTGCTGGTGTCGTTCGTGCTGTATTACTTCGTGAACTGGAAGTACCTGTCGCAGGTGTGGCCGCTCAGATGATGATGCGAGGCAAGGCGATGGCCGCGACGAGCGGCCTCATCGCGGCGCAAGCCGGGATTCAGTCTCCAGGAACGGCGCGGCTGCTGGCCCGACCCGGCGCCGCCCTGCGGCAGTGGGCAGGGCTGTTCAAGCTGCGCATCGGTGCGGTCATTGCGTTCACCGCGCTCGCCGGGCTCGCCGTCGCGCCCGGCCGCGCCGTCGCGTGGTGGGAAATCACGATGCTCGGGCTTTCGGTGCTGGTCGCATCAGCCGCGGCAGGCGCGTTCAACCAGTACTACGAGGTTGACCTCGACCGCCGCATGCGCCGCACCCGGGGACGGCCCTTTGCAACCGGCGCCCTGCGGGCAGGTCCGGTTTGGCTCGCGCTGATCGTGCTCATGCTGGGTGGCGCGGTGGCGGCCGCCGCGCTCGCGCTGAACGTCAGCGCGGCCCTCTACGTGTTTCTCGGCGCCTTTTTCTACGCCATCGTCTACACCGTGTGGCTCAAGCGCCGCACTTGGCTCAACATCGTCGTCGGTGGCCTTGCCGGCAGCTTCGCGGTGCTCGCCGGCGCGGCGACGGTGGGCGTCGAGTCGGCTCCGGTGGCGATCGCCCTCGCCGCGGTGTTGTTCCTGTGGACGCCATCGCATTTCTGGTGTCTCGCCATCGCCTGTCGCGAAGACTACGAGGCAGCCGGCGTGCCGATGCTGCCGGTGCTGATCGGCGATGCGCGCACCGCACGGGTGATTCTTGGCAACACGACGGCGCTGGTCGCGGCGTCGCTTGCGCCGCTCGCCTTTGGCATGGGATGGATCTACGCGGCAGGGGCGGCGAGCGGCGGCGCCTTGTTTCTCGCGCGCAATGTCGCGTTGGTCCGGGATCCAGGCCGGGTGAGCGCGATGCGCTGCTTTCACGCTTCACTCGCGCAGCTTACCCTGGTCCTTGCTTCAGCGATGCTCGACCGGGCCGTTGCAGGTTAGGCCGCGCCATGTTCACGCAAGCGATGTTCCAGCAGGAGCTGCTGCTCATCGCCCTCGGGTTGGGGAGCAGCTTCGGCGCAGGCGCGCCGGCTGCGCTCCCGGTGCCGTCCCCGCCTGGCGTGCAAGCCATCGTGGCGGCGGCGCCGGCGTCGTCTCCGCGCTTCGACGAGCGCACGGCGTTGCGTCTTTCGCAAAGCGTCGTCGGCAAGCCGGTCGGGGAGCACGTGCTGATCGACCGCGCCGGGCGGCGCGTGAGCCTTGCCGACTTTCGGGGCAGGCCGCTGCTCGTCAGCTTCATCTACACCGGCTGCAGCCATGTCTGCCCGACCGCCACACGGTTTCTCGCGCAGGCGGTGGGGGAAGCCGGGCGCGCCCTCGGCGCGCAGAACTTTGCGGTGCTCACGATCGGATTCAATCTGCCGTTCGATTCGCCCCGCGCGATGGCGGACTTCGCGCGGCGCCACGGGGTCGGCGACCGGCCCAACTGGGAGTTCGCGAGTCCGCTCGCGGACGGCGTGGCGCAGCTCACGCGCGATCTGGGCTTCAGCTTTGTCGCGAATTCGGGCGGCTTCGACCATATCACGCAGGTGACCATCGTCGACGCCGAGGGAAAAATCAGCCGGCAGGTCTACGGTGAAAATTTCGAGCTGCCGTTTCTGATCGAGCCGCTGCGCGAACTCACGACCGGCGCGCCGCTCGCGAGCCTGAACTGGAACCAGGCGCTCGACCGCATCCGCATTCTGTGCACGGTCTACGACCCCGCCTCGGGCAGGTATCGCCTCGACTACAGGCTCTTCATCGAGATCTTCGCCGGACTCTCCGTTTTCGGCGGCGCGCTGCTCTATCTGCGCAGCGGACGCGGCCGGCGCCACGGCAGCCGCCGCAGCTAGCGGCGCGCGGCTTACGCTTGATGCACATCAATCCGCTACGCCGCGGAAGGCGCTAGCATGGATGCACATTGAGATGACGCGCGTGCTAAGACGCATACAGCTTGCCGGACAATGGACGTTCCTGCGCGTCGAGAGCCTGTTCAACCTCGCTTTCGGCGACCGGTTGAATCCGCTCTATTACCTCGGTCCCATCTCGTACCTGATGTTCTGGATCGTGATGGCGAGCGGGCTCTACCTTTACGTGTTTTTCAAGACCGGCGTGGACGAGGCCTACACCTCCGTGGAGTACCTGACGCATACGCAATGGTATCTCGGCGGGGTCATGCGGAGCCTTCACCGTTACGCTTCCGATGCCATGGTCCTCACCATGGCTTTGCATCTCACGCGCCATTTCGCGTTCGACCACTACCGCAGTTTCCGCTGGTTCTCGTGGGTCACCGGCGTCGTTCTGCTGTGGCTGGTGTATGCCGCGGGCATCAATGGCTACATGCTGCCGTGGGACCGCCTCGCGCAGTTCGTGGTGGTGGCGACCGCCGAGTGGTTCGACTGGCTGCCGCTGTTCAAAGGCGCGCTGATCCGCAACTTCATCTACGCCGAAGCCGTCAACGACCGGCTGTTCTCGCTGCTTTCCTTCATCCACATCGGCATCCCGCTTGCGACACTGGCGCTGCTGTGGGTGCACACCCATCGCGTGCCGAACGCCCGGACCAGCCCGCCGCGGCCCATCGCCGCGACGGTGATCGCGGCGCTCATCGTGCTCTCGCTCTTCAAGCCCGCGGTGAGCCAGGAACACGCGAATCTCGCGGTGGCGGTGACGACCATCGAATTCGACTGGTTCTATCTCCCGGTCTATGCGCTGATCTACCGCTGGACGCCGGGCGAGGTGTGGCTGCTGGTGGGCGGTGCGACCGTCCTCTTTTTCCTGCTGCCGTGGCTGCCGCCCAGGCTCGCGCGCAAGGGCAAGGCGTTCAGCGTGCTGGTGCACCCGGACAACCGCATCGTGCCGGCGCGCGAAGGCGAGACCCTTCTCGACGCCGGGCTGCGCGAGGGTCTCGCGCTGCCGTTCGAATGCCGTTACGGCGGCTGCGGCGTCTGCAAGGCTCACATCCTGTATGGCGCGGTCGACTATGGCGCCTATCAGCCGAGCGCGCTGACGGCAGCGGAGAGACGGGAAGGCATAGCGTTGTTGTGCTGCGCCACGCCGCTATCCGACGTGGAGGTTGAATACGTGCCGGTGGCAACACCGGGCGGCGTTCCCGTCAGGACCTACACGGCGCGAGTGCAGCGGATGGCGCGGGTTGCCTATAACGTGATGCAGGTGTTCCTCAAGCCCGAAGGCGGCGAAGTAGTCCGCTTTTACGCCGGGCAATACATCAACATCGTCCTCGAGGACGGCGAGCGACGCAGCTTCTCGTTTGCGACCGCGCCGCAAGAGGCCGAGTTGATCGAACTGCACATCCGCTGGATTCACGGCGGGCGTTTCACCACGCATGTCTTTACCGCGATGAAAGAAGGCGACATCCTGCGGTTCGAGGGGCCGCTCGGCTCGTTTTTCCTGCGCGAGGACACTGCGAAGCCGATCATTTTTGTCGCCGGGGCGACCGGCTTTGCGCCGGTGAAAAGCATGGTGGAATATGCGTTCCGCACCGGGTTGAAGCGCAGGATGATCCTCTACTGGGGTGTGCGTGCGGTGAAGGACCTCTATCTCGGCGAACTGCCGCGGCGCTGGGAAAAGGAGCATGACAATTTCAGGTTCGTGCCGGTGCTCTCGGATCCCGCGCCGGAAGACCACTGGACCGGTCGGACGGGCCTGGTGCACGAGGCGATCCTGCAGGACTTTCCCGATCTCGGCGCGTACCAGATCTACGCCTGCGGCTCGGTCGAAATGGTTGCCGCGGCACATCCGGCCTTCCTCGCGCGCGGGCTGTCTCAGGACGACTGCTTTTCGGACGCCTTCAAACTCGTTCCGCACTTGAAGAGCGCCGCGCCGCAGGCTGACATGGTGAGACTGGGTGGAGGCGTATGAGTCAGGGAGCAGGGGCCCCGTTTCATGGGGATGCGACCCAGGCGAATGCGCCTGGCCGCCGATGCGATACGGATCGAGCTCGCGAGGCATTATGAGAGGCGGCGCCATGAAAACGGCATTGCGATTTTTCGCACAGGCGCTGCTCTACGTGCCCTTCATGGCGTTGATCGGCTATTTCTCGACTTCGCCGGCCTACCGCCATCTTGGCGCGGACCAGGCGCTCGTGCGGCTCTCCTTCAGCCATGCCGCGCAGCGCATCGGAGAATGCCGCGAGCGCACCCCGGAGGAACTCGCGAAGCTTCCGCCCAACATGCGTGCGCCGCTGGTGTGCCCGCGCGAACGCGCGCCGGTGGCAGTCGAACTGGAGATCGACGGCAGGCTCGTTTACCAGGCGCTGGCGCCGCCTTCAGGCTTCACGCGGGACGGCGCGGCCACCGTCTATCAACGCTTGCCGATCGCGGCCGGCCGCCATCGCTTCACGGCACGCCTCAATGACCGCGTCGCGCCCGGTTTCAACTACGAACGCGACGCGACGCTGGATGTCGGGGCCGGGCGCGTACTGGTCATCGACTTTAACGCAGCCCAGGGCGGTTTTCTGCTCAAATGATGCCGAACGCCATAACACAGAACGCCTCCTATGCGGGCATGCATGCCCTGCGCTTGACGGAGCGCGCATTCGACGTGGTGTTCCAGCCCGCCGCCAATCCATGGCGCCACCTGGGCGCACTCTCCTTCTTCTTTTTCTGGATCGCCACCGCGAGCGGGATCTATCTCTACATTTTTTTCGACACCAGCGTGGAAGGCGCTTATCGGTCGGTCGACCGGCTCACGCATGGGCAGTGGTATGCCGGCGGCGTGATGCGCAGCCTGCACCGTTACGCCTCCGATGCGCTGGTCGTGAGCGTCGTCCTGCACCTCGTGAAGGAACTCGCCGCCGGCCGCTTCGCCGGCTTCCGCTGGTTTTCCTGGGTGAGCGGCGTGCCGCTCCTGTGGCTGCTTCTCGCCTCCGGCATCGTCGGCTACTGGCTGGTGTGGGACGAGCTGGCACAGTTTGTCGCCCTCGCCACGGCCGAGTGGTTCGATGCGCTGCCGCTCTTCGCCGAACCGCTGGTACGCAACTTCCTGACGCCTGAAGGCGTGAGCGACCGGCTCTTCACGCTGCTCGTCTTCCTGCATATCGGGCTGCCGCTCGCGCTGCTCGCCGGCATGTTCATCCACGTGCAGCGCGTCAACTACGCGGATGTCGTCCCCGGGCGCGTGCTCGGCTGGAGCACGTTCCTCGCCTTGGCTGCGCTTTCGCTCGCACGACCCGCGACGAGCGAGGGTCCGGCGGATCTCACCCTGGTACCGCAGGCGCTCGCGCTGGACTGGTTTTACCTTGCTTTCTATCCGCTGATCTACGAGTGGTCACCGCGCGCTGCATGGGTCCTCGCGGCGGCAGCGACAGCGGCGCTGCTGGCCTTGCCGCTCGCCGTGCGTCGCCCCCGGGCGCCGGTCGCCCGCGTCGATCTTGCCAATTGCAACGGCTGCGGGCGCTGCTTCGCCGACTGCCCGTATGCCGCGGTCGTGATGCGCCCTCGTCACGGCGGCCGGCCCGGACAACAGCACGCGCTCGTAATTCCGGGGCTTTGCGCGAGTTGCGGCATCTGCACTGGCGCCTGCCCGTCCTCCACGCCGTTTCGAAGCAGCGAACCGCTCGCGACGGGGATCGACATGCCGCAGCAGCCGATCGACGCGGTGCGCCAGGAGCTTGAGCGGGCGCTGCTGACTCTTGCGCAAGAGGGAGACGTCCCCAACCCCCACCCCCGCCCCACCCCCGCAGAAGCAGGGGAGGGGAGATTCGTGGCGCAAGCAGGCTGTCACCTGATTGCGCAGGGATCAACACGGCGGGTGGTGGTCTACGGCTGCGACCATGGGGCAGCGGTCGCAGTGTGCAAGAGCCGGGACGTCGCGACATTCGGCCTGCTTTGCATCGGCATGCTGCCGCCGGCCTTCATCGAATACGCGCTGCGCAACGGCGCGGACGGCGTGCTCGTCGCGGCATGCCGGGCGGGGGAATGTGAATATCGGCT